>VGEI01000417.1 GCA_016869415.1 Alphaproteobacteria bacterium | reverse complement strand
GCAATGGAGCGGACTATAGCCGAGATCGACGCCAAGCGCGTCGCCGGCGAGCCTTTGATCCCAACTCTCGCGCCCGAGGTCAAAGAGATGTTCACAGACTGCATGGCCGAAGGGCGATCGACCGGTACCGCCCGGAACACCAAAGAGATTGACTGGACCAAGGTCAAAGCGTGCGAGGAAGCCAAGGATACGGCGCAATAGTCGCGCTCGCGCTCGCCATTATCGGCGGTGCACATGCCGGCAACAACGCGGTTATCTTCGGGACACCGCGGGCCATCGACGGCGATTCGCTGATGGTCGGCTAAGTCGAAATCCGGCTCTACGGCATCGACGCGCCCGAGAGCGGCCAGACGTGCGATTACGCAAGCGGTCAACCCTATCGGTGCGGGCAGCGCGCCGCGTTCGCGCTCGACGACCTGATCGCCGGCCGGCACGACACGGGGTGGTCCGCGATCAAAGCGTCCAGGGTGCGGGCTGCTTGCTGCCCGCAACGGTAGCTCGCCCCATCGGCTGCTTGGCACGGCTGGCTACTCTCAGGCGCGTCAATCCCGTGCAGCCGGCTGCGCGCCCCCGACCCGCTGCGCCGGCCACGCTCGCTCTGGAGCTACGGCCGACCATGCACTAACATACTGCCTGGACCACTCGTTGGGGGCGGGTCACGCTGCTGTTCGGCCTTTGGTGGCAGGCGCACATCAGCCCTCAACCAGATCACGACACCATCGGCACTCCTGTGGTTCGGACCTACCTGGCCGCGGCTTGGCCTCGACACTTCGCCGCGCGGTGATCGGGCTGAGCCGTGGGATGTAGGTGTGAACCGGCACGGGGATTGCCCCCCGATCGGTGCCGAAGGCTGACCCCACCGTGGGTTCAGTAAGTAGTTCAAGCGGCATCCAAACTTCACGATCCGCTGGGGCCACGGTTGTGCGCCGAAAGGGGTTAAACTTCGGTGCTTGTTCACACTTGGGCAGCGCGTCCCGCTGGCAGCCGGTGGCGAGCACGTAGAAGATCGTGTTCAGGACCTCGCGCACGTTCACAGTGCGTGGCCGGCTGCCGCGTTTGTCTGGCGGGATCAGAGGCACGACGAGCGCCCACTCCGCGTAGGTCGTGTCGCTCGGGTAACGAAGGCCGCGCCGATCCGCCGCGCGTCTCTGTTCCGTCGTCCACATCAATCACCCTCTCTCGGCTCTCGGGTACCCGACAATGAACTACATCCGATCCCAACGATTCATCACGTCTCGGGAACGGCTCTGAGTCCGATCCAGGGGACTGGGACGAGACCAGGAATAGAACACCTCGCTGGGGAACCGACCGGCGCGCCAGTCAGGTCATCGCCCACTCACGATCAGGTCCGAAGCGCGTTCCGCGATCATCAGCACCGCGGCATTCGGGTTGCAGTTCGGAATCTCGGGCATCACCGAGGCATCGACCACGCGCAGTCCGTCCAGGCCACGGACGCGGCAGGACGGGTCGACCACCGCGCCCTCGTCGTGCCCCGCTCCCATCTGGCACGTTCCGCAGACATGATAGGCCGTGTCGGCGTTAGCGCGCAGCCAAGCGTCGAGATCGGCGTCGCTCTCGACGTCCCGTGTCGGATTGACCTCGGCTGCCAAGAAAGGCGCGAAAGCCCGCGTGCGCACCAGGTCGCGCACACGGCGCATGGCGTTCCTGATGTGGTCCCGGTCGCGCTCGGTAGCCAGGTAGTTATAGCGCAGGCGCGGCGCGATCGTTGGATCGGCTGAGGCCAGGCGCACCCAGCCGCGGCTAACCGGTTTCTGGGTTCCGACGTGGAACTGGAACCCGTGCCACGGCTCGACCTCGAATGAGCCGGTCTTGAACGCGACCGGAAAGAAGATGATCTGGGCGTCCGGGTAGGTGCTGTCCTCCTGGGCCCGGAAGAAGCCACCTGTCTCAAAACCGTTGCTCGCGCAGACACCAGAATGGTTCAGGAACCAGCGCGACCCGGCCAGGGCACGGCCGAGCGGCCAAGCCGCGGCGTTGAGACTGACCGGACGCGACGATCGGTACTTCATGTAGACATCGATGTGGTTCTGCAGCCCATCACCGACGCCGGCCAGGGCGTGGCGAACCTCGACGTCGTTGGCCTTAAGTTCCTCCGCCGGGCCGATGCCGGAGAGCATCAGAATCTGCGGGGTCTGCACGGCGCCCGCGGCCAGGATGACCTCGCGTTCGGCGGCGACCGTCTCGACACGGCCATCGCGCACGACATCGACGCCGGCCGCGCGGTGATGCGCCATGCGTACGCTCATCACATGGGCACCGGTCCATACCTTGAGGTTCGGCCGCGTGCGCACGGGGTGCAGGTAGGCGCAAGCTCCATTGACCCGCCGCCCCTGGTGGATGGTCAGGTCATAGGGGCCGAAGCCCTCCTGGTCCGGACCGTTGAAATCCTTGGCGCTGGGCAGGCCAAGCTCGTCGGCCGCCGCGAGGAACGCCTCGTCGAGCGGCCCGCGCGGGCGCCCCTTGGTGACGGTCAGGGGGCCGTCGGTGCCACGCCATGGCGACGGTGGTCCGAGGTAGCGCTCCGACTTCCGGAAATAGGGCAATACGTCGTGGAAACCCCAGCCCGTGCCGCCCAGCGCGACCCAGCGGTCGAAGTCCTTGGGATGGCCGCGGACATGCACCATGCCATTGATGGACGACGAGCCGCCGAGCGCACGGCCGCGGGGGCAGAACAGGCGGCGCCCGCCCAGGTGCGGTTCGGGCTCGGTCATGAACGACCAGTTGAACCGCGTGCCCTTGAGCGCCTCGATGTTGCCCATGGGCATGGTCACGTGCCAGTGACGATCCGGCGGCCCGGATTCCAGCAGCAGAACCCGCGCCGTCGGATCGGCGCTCAGGCGGTTTGCGAGCACGCAGCCCGCGGTGCCGGCGCCGACGATGATGAAGTCGAAGCCCAGCATGGTCAGGGACGATAGATCGCCACGGGTTCGGGCGCCAGGAGTGCTCGGCCGCAAACCATGTCGGCGATGCGCTCCGCCATCATCATGATTGGCGCGTTGAGGTTCGCGTTGGTCACTTGCGGCATGATCGAGGCGTCGATCACGCGCAAGCTCTCGATGCCATGGACGCGCCCGTCCGGCCCTGTGACCGCCCGCGCATCGGTGCCCATGCGGCAGGTGCCCGCCGGGTGCCAGTTGCCGATCAACTCGCGCCGGAGCCAGCGGTCGACCTCGGCGGGATCGCGCGTGCCGGGGCCGATCTCGGCGCCGCGCAGGCCATCGAACGGACGCCTGTCGACGAATTCGCGCGCCCATTCTATGGCGTCGATCAAGAAGGTCCGATCGTCCGGCTCGCTCAGATAGCGCGGATCGATGAGCGGCGCTCCCGTCGGATCGGCCATGGCGAGCCGCACCGTACCCCTGCTCTTGCATCGGTTCAGGTTCATGCCGATGCCGAAGCCGTGCATCGTCAGGTGCGGCCGATCGCCGTC
>VGEI01000416.1 GCA_016869415.1 Alphaproteobacteria bacterium | reverse complement strand
GCGATGATGTCCGCACGCGCTGCGTCGAGCTTCTGTTTCATCTCGGCGCTGATCAGGCTCTTGTTGTTGTCGTCGAGCGCGTAGCCGACGCCGTCCTCGGCCAGACCGAGAACCTGCAGGCCCGGCTTCCAGGTGCCGTCGCGTGCCGTCTTGAAGGCGTTGTAGACGGCGAGGTCCACCCGCTTGATCATCGAGGTGAGGATCGTGCCCGGGTGGATATGATTCTGGTTGCTGTCCACGCCGATGGCGAATTTCTGCCTGTCCTTCGCCGCCTGCAAGACGCCCAGGCCGGTAGCCCCGGCGGCGGCGTAGACCACGTCGGCTCCGCGGTCGAATTGGCTGCGTGCCAGCTCGCCGCCGCGCGTCGGGTCGTTCCAGGCGGCCGGCGTGGTGCCGGTCATGTTCTGGAAGATTTCGATGCGCGGATTGACGTACTTCGCACCTTCCTCGTAGCCCAGCGCGAATTTGCGGATCAGCGGGATGTCCATGCCGCCGACGAAACCAAGCTTGCCGCTTTTCGAGGCGAGGGCAGCGGCCATGCCGACGAGGAACGAGCCCTCGTGCTCCTTGAAAACGATCGACTGGACGTTCGGTTTGTTCACCACCGCGTCGATGATGGCGAATTTGACGTTGGGGAATTCGCCTGCGACTTTCTCCAGGCCCGAGGCCTGGGCAAAGCCGATGCCGACGACGATGGTGCCGCCGCGCCGTGCCATGTTGCGCAGCGCCTGCTCGCGCTGGGCTTCGTTGGTCACTTCGAAATCGCGGTAGGCGATGCCTGTCTCGCGCTTGAAGCGCTCGGCCCCGTTATAGGCCGCTTCGTTGAAGGACTTGTCGAACTTGCCCCCCATGTCGAAGACGACGGCGGGGCTGGTGTCCTGGGCCATGGCCGCGGGCACCGAGATGAGCGCCGCGAGGCCGAGTCCGCAAAGTGCCGAAAGGGCCGATTTCATGCTGAATTCTCCCTGTTTATCGTTCCCGTCGTCCGATCAGATTACCGGGGTCCGGCGGGCGTAGACAGAGGAATTTGTGTTCGATATGCCGTCAGCCGCTTCTACCCGGCGGGCGCCTGCGATAGGCTGCTGCCGGGCGGCTCGATGCCGCAGACTAGCCAAAGGGAGAGGTTCGATGTCCATGCGTCACCGGTTCGGAATTGGGACATTGTTTGCCCTGGTTCTGGTCATTGCCCTTTCGGCCTCCGCACTGGCCCAGAAGGCGACGGTCACCTTCCTCCACTTCAACGACATCTACGAGCTCAGCCCGAAGCAGGGCAAAGGGGGCTTCGCGCCGCTGATGACCCTGCTGAAGCAGGAGCGGGCCAAGGCGTCGAACGGCACGACCTTCACCACGTTGGGCGGCGACCTCATCGGCTCCTCGATGATGTCGGGCATCACCAAGGGCACGCAGATGATCGAGATGACCAACGCGGTCGGCCTGGACATCGCGGTCGTCGGCAACCATGAGCTCGATTTCGGGTCGGAGATCTTCAAGCAGCGGGTGGCGGAATCGCGCTATCCGTGGCTCGGCACCAACGTGCTGGGCACGGACGGCAAGATCTACGGCCAGCTGGTCGGCACGGTGACGCGCAAGGTCGGCGACCTGACCGTCGGCTTTTTCGGCCTGCTGACGCCCGATACCACCCATCTCTCGTCGCCCGGCCCGGACATGAAGTTCGCGCCGGCGCTCGAGACGGCGCGGGCCGCGGTCAAGCAGCTGCGCGACGCCGGCGCCGACATGGTCGTGGCGCTGACCCATCTCAACCTGGCGGATGACCGCGAGCTGGTGCGCGAGGTCAAGGGCATCGATGTCGTTCTCGGCGGGCACGACCACGACCCGATGCAGATCTACGAAGGCGGCGCCCTGATCGTGAAGGCCGGCTATGACGGCCACTATCTGGCCGTGGCCCAGTTCGAGATCGAGAAGACGCAAGGCCAGCGCGGGCCGCAGGTCCGCATCCTGCCACGCGAATGGCGTCTGATCTCGACCGCCGGCGTGGCGCCGGACCCGCAGATCGCCGCCCTGGTCAAGACGCACGAGGACCGGCTTGACGCCGCCCTGCTGGTGCCGGTCGGCAAGACGGGCGTGGCGCTCGATTCCCGGCGTGCAGCTGTCCGCCGCCAGGAGACGGCAATCGGCAACATGATGTCGGACGCGATCCGCGAGTTCACCAAGGCGGACGCGGCGATTACCAACGGCGGCGGTATCCGCGGCGACCGTACCTACGAGGCCGGCGCCACTCTGACCCGCAAGGATGTGCTGACGGAGCTGCCGTTCGGAAACCTGACGGTTCTGCTCGAAATTTCCGGTGCCGACCTGCGCACGGCACTGGAGGAGGGTTTGAGCCAGGTCGAGGATCTCGCCGGCCGCTTCCCGCATCTTTCCGGGATGAAGCTGGTGTTCGACGCGCGTCGACCCAAGATGAGCCGCATCGTCTCTCTCGAGGTCGGCGGCAAGCCCATCGACCCGCGGGCCACCTACAAGCTGGCGGTGAACGAGTACATCGCCGCCGGCGGCGACGGCTACGCCTCGCTGAAGAAGGGCAAGTCGATCATCGATGCCAGCGCCGCCACGCTGATGGCCACCGTGGTGATGGACTACATCGCCGCCAGGGGGACCATCAACCCGGCCGTCGAGGGCCGTCTCGTCGAGCAGAGGTAAAGGGCCGGCGGAGCGGGAGAAAGCATTGTCGATGAAGAACGTCACCGTCGTCGATCATCCGCTGGTGCAGCACAAGCTCACCGCCATGCGGCGCAAGGAGACGCAGCCGCCGGAATTCCGGCGGCTGCTGCGCGAGATCAGCGTGCTCCTGGCCTACGAGGTGACGCGCGACCTCAAGCTGGCGGCGACGCCGATCGAGACGCCGCTCACCCCGATGCAGGCGCCGTCGCTGGTCGGGCCGCGGCCTTGCTTGGTGTCGATCCTGCGCGCCGGCAACGGCCTGCTCGAAGGGATGCTCGAACTGCTGCCCGAAGCGGCGGTCGGACACATCGGCATCTATCGCGACCACGAAACCCTGGAGGCGGTGGAGTACTACTTCAAGGTCCCCAGCGACATCGCCCAGCGCCTGGTGATCGTCACGGATCCCATGCTGGCGACCGCCAACTCCTCGACGGCTGCCGTTGAGCGGTTGAAGAAGGCCGGGGCCAAGGACATCCGCTACGTCTGCCTGCTGGCGGCACCCGAGGGCGTGCGCGCCTTCGGCGCCGCCCATCCCGACGTGCCCATCTTCACCGCGGTGGTCGACGAGAAGCTGAACGAGCGCGGCTACATCGTGCCCGGCCTGGGTGACGCCGGCGACCGGCTGTACGGCACCAAGTAGCCGGCAAGGCGTTGCCACGCCATCGGCTCGAGGAGGTCTGCATGGCCGCTGCCGCATCGATGCACAGGGTCGAGGCGCTAGAGCTTCCTCCCGCCGCCATGCCATCAGGCACGCGGCTCCTGCCGCTGTTGGTTCTTCGCCAGGTT
>VGEI01000415.1 GCA_016869415.1 Alphaproteobacteria bacterium | reverse complement strand
TCACCGGCCCAAACGAGTCTTTCTCGGTGCGGACGCGTGACTTTGTGCTGTCAGGCATTCGAAGCCTCCCGTGCCGGTACCTCCTACCTCTGTCGCAGACCTCGATAGCGGGGCAGGGTACCGCAACCCTACATGACGCATGTGTGGTCGCGCGGTGTCAGGATCAAGATTAACCGTTTAATCGATTTCGGGGGATACCCCTCTCCGTGATCTGCCCTGAGTAGGAACGGACGCCGGGCAGATCCGCCCCCGACACTTCGATGCGGTATCAGGGTCCGTGGTGCTGGCCAGCTACACTCTCTGTCGAGAGCGGACAGAGAGCGGCTTCTAGCCTCTTCGCACGTATGCGTCATCGATGCGATGTCGGGGGTGGCCGAGATCGGCAACGCGACGTCAGCGATCCGTCGCCGCCTGACCGACTTCGGCCCAGAGGCGCGGACTCCGGGCATGTCTCGGATCGCCAATCTGCTGGACACGGCGCCGGACGAGACCAACGCCCCCGCTGCACGTCACTGGTAGTTCGGGCGGCCGCTATTCGATCTTGATGTTGGCCGCTTTGACGACTTCGGTCCACTTGATGAGATCGGCATGCAGGCGCGTGGCGACATCGGCGCTGGTGCCGCCGAGCGGTTCGGCGCCCAGCGTGTCCAGGCGTTCGCGTACGTCCGGCAGGCGAAGGACGGCGTTCACCTCGGCGTTGAGCTTGCCGATGGCTTCGGCGGGCGTGCCCGCCGGGGCCATGACGGCAAACCAGGTCGACGCCTCGTAGCCCGTCACGCCGGCTTCTGAAACTGTCGGCAACTCAGGTACCTGAGCTGAGCGCTGGGTGCCGGTAACCGCCAGGGGCCGCAGCTTGCCGGCCTTCACGTGTGGCAGCGAGGTGATCATGAAATCGAACATCATGGCCACCTGGCCGTTGAGCACGTCGATGACGGCGAGCGGGTTGCCGCGGTAGGGGATGTGAACAATCTCAGTCCCGGTCATCCGCTTGAACAGTTCGCCGGCAAGATGATTGGTGGCGCCGTTTCCGCCCGAAGCGTAGTTGAGCTGCCCCGGCTTCGACTTGGCGAGGGCGACCAGCTCCTGCACCGAGCTTGCTGCCACTGATGGGTGCACGACGAGAATATTGGGCGTCGAGGCTACCAGGACAACTGGTGCGAGATCCTTCACCGGGTCCCAGTTCAGGTTGGCATACAGGCTCGGTGCGATGGCGATCGAGCTCACGCCCATGAGGAACGTGTAGCCGTCTGGGGCGGCCTTGGCCACGAGCTCAGTGCCAATGTTGCCACCGGCCCCTGGCCGGTTGTCGGCCAAGAATGGCTGACCGAGCCGCTCCGTCAGTTTCTGGCCGAGCAGCCGCGCGAGGGTATCGGCCGAGCCGCCGGCAGGGAACGGGATGACGACGCGTACCGACTTGTTGGGCCAGGCCTGCGCCATGGCGGCCGGTGTTATCGTCAAGACCCCGAGCGCCGCCAGCGTCACCGCGGCGGCCAGGCGAAGCGACCCCATGTGATTCCTCCCTAGAAGCTTGGCGGCGAGTGTCAGGGTGGGGATGCAGCCAAGTCAAGACCGGGGGGAGCGCGGGAAGGCAAGCGTGACGCGCAAACCCGGTTGGTTGGAGCCGAGAGTAAGGCGTGCGTCATGAAGCTGCGCCACCGCCGCCACCAGCGACAGCCCGAGGCCACTGCCGGGAGTCGAGCGGCTGGTATCGAGACGATAGAAGCGGCCGGTAAGCTTATCGCGCGCCTCGTCGGGGACGCCAGGGCCGCTATCGGCGACCGTGAGTTCGATGCGGTCGTCGGCTGCACTCAGGGTCAGCGTGATCCGGGCCCCTTCGGGGCTGTACTTGATGGCGTTGTCGAGCAGGTTGGCCAGCGCCTGCACCAGCAGATGCGGGTCGCCGCTGACCCGGGCGTTGGCCGCCAGATTGGTCCAAATGGTCTGCCGTTTCTCCTGCGCGACCGGCTCGTAGAGTTCGACGGCGTCGCGCACGACGGAGGTGAGGTCCACCGTGGTGAAGCCAATGCGGCCGCGACGCGACTCTGCTTCGGCGATACGCAGCAGGGCATTGAAGGTGGCTAGAAGCTGATCGGCTTCGGCAGTGCACTCGGCGGCCAGCCGCCGCACCTCGTCGCGGTCGCTGCTGCGCTGGCGGATCGTGTCGAGGCGGTTGCGCAGGCGGGTGAGTGGGCTGCGCAGATCGTGCGCTATGCCGTCTGTGACATGGCGGATCTCGGCCATTAGCGCCTCGATGCGGCCGAGCATGGCGTTGAGGTTCTGGGCCAGCTGATCGAAATCGTCCTCGGTGCCGCGGGTGGGGACGCGGCGCGACAGGTCGCCGGCCATGATCTCTCGGCTCGTGCGGTTGATGGCTTCGAGGCGCCGCAGCGTGCCGCGGCTGAGCAGGAGGCCGCCGCCGATCCCGAGGGCCAGCGTGATGGCCAGACCCCAGCCGAGGGCGCGCAGGATGAGACGCTGCGCCTCGTGGATGACACGGGAATCCCGCCCGACCAGAAGATGGAATCCGCCGCTGAGTCGGAAATGCCGGGCGCGCGCCACGTAGACGTCGCCGCGCGGCGTCGTGCGGTCGCGCAGCTCGAACCCGACCCAGCCATCCTCGTTCTCGGTGTCGCTTGGCCAACGGTCGAGATTGCCGACCAGCGGCCGGAAGTCCGGCGCGGTCAGCAGATAGACCTCGCTGCCGCCGGGGTCACGGGCGATGCGTTGACGGATGGACGTCGCCAGGCCTTCGAGGCCGCGCTCGCGATACTGCTCGGATAGCCCAACGATCTCGCTGTCGATGGCGTCGTCCAGCTGAGCCCCCATATAGCCGACGGTCGTCCAGTAGATGAAGCCGAAGATCAGCAGGACCGAGCCGGCAAAGAGAGCCAGGTAGCCGAGCGCCAGCCGGAAAGTGGTCGTGCGGAGGAGGCGCGTGTTCACCGGAGGCGCTGGCCGTGGTCAATCGGCGCGCAGACTATAGCCGGCACCGCGCACCGTATGGATCAGGGGCTTGGGGAATCCTCTGTCGACTTTCTGGCGTAAGCGGCTGACATGGACGTCGATGACGTTGGTTTGCGGGTCGAAATGGTAGTCCCAGACGCCTTCCAGCAGCATCGTGCGGGTGACGACGTGGCCGGCGTGGCGCATCAGATACTCGAGCAGGCGGAACTCGCGCGGCTGCAGGTTGATCGCCGTGCCCCCGCGTTTCACCGTGCGCGATAGCAGGTCGAGCTCGAGATCGCCGATCTTGAGCACGGTCTGCGGCGTCTTGGATGCTGCGCCGCGCCGGAGCACGGCCTCGAGCCGTGCCAGCAACTCGGTGAAGGCAAACGGCTTGGTGAGGTAGTCGTCGCCGCCGGCCTTCAGGCCGCGCACGCGCTGGTCGACATCCCCGAGGGCGGAGAGGATCAACACAGGCGTCGTCTTGCCGGCCTTGCGTAGTGTCTCGATTAGAGTCAGCCCGTCCAGG
>VGEI01000414.1 GCA_016869415.1 Alphaproteobacteria bacterium | reverse complement strand
AGGCGCGGGAAGCGGTCGTAAATATAGGCCAATGATTCCGCCGATTTGGCGCGCGCCGCTGGCGAGATGGCGCCGAGATCGAGATTGTCGGCCACACTCATGGTGGGGAAGATCTGCCGCCCCTCGGCGACCTGGCCGATGCCCAGTGCTGCCACCTCGTGGCTGGGCCGGCCGGCGATGTCCTGGCCCTCGAAGACGATGCGGCCGCTCGCTGGCGTCTCCATGCCGGCGATCGAGCGGATCAGCGAGCTCTTGCCCGCCCCGTTTGCGCCGACGATGGCCACGATCTCCCGCGCCGGCACGTCCAGCGAGACGCTGTCGAGCGCCTGGGCATCGCCGTAGAAGAGGTCGAGGTTCTCGACGGTCAGCATGATCCCAACACTCGGCGGGCGTGCTTATGACCACCCCCACCCCAACCCTCCCCCGTCGAGGGGGAGGGAGAAGAAAGGAGCGCACCTCCGAAACCCTCCCCCCTTGAGGGGGAGGGAAGGGTGGGGGGTATTTCCGACGAGAAAGATGATGGCCGGCCCATCACACAGCCTCCTCGCCCAGATAGCATTCGAGCACGGCGGGGTCGCGCACCACCCGCTCGGGCGTGCCTTCGGCGATCTTCTCGCCGTGATTCAGCACCACCACGTACTGTGCCAGCGCCATGACGGCGCGCATGACGTGCTCGATGAGGAGGATGGTGACCCCTAGATCGCGATTGATCTCGCGGAAGAAGGCGACCATCTGGTCGACCTCGGTGGGCCGCAGCCCGGCCATCACCTCGTCGAGCAGCAGCAGCTTCGGTTTGGTACCCAGAGCGCGCGCCACCTCGAGACGCTTGCGGTCGGGCAGGGTCAGGCTCGCAGCCACCTGATCGCGTTTGGCGCCGAGACCCAGGCGGTCGACGATCTCGCCGGCCCGCCGGCGGGCTGCCGAGACGTCGGCCTCGGCGTGCAGACAGCCGACCAGCACGTTGTCGAGCACCGAGAGCTCGCCGAACGGCCGGACGATCTGGAAGGTGCGGGCGATACCCGCGGCGCAGACCTGGTCCGGGCGCAGGCCGTTGAGGCGCTGCCCGCCGAAGGTGACCTCGCCTTCGTCGGGAGCGTAGACGCCGGCGATCAGGTTGAAGGTCGTCGTCTTGCCCGCGCCGTTGGGGCCGATCAGGCCGATGAGGCCGTGTTCGGGCACATCGAACGACACGTCCTTCACGGCCTGCAGGCCGCGGAAGCGCTTGGAGATGCCGCGGACCGTGAGGCCGCTCATCTGCCTTCTCCCCGGTCGAGGCCGAGCCTGCGCCAGAGCCATGGCCAGACGCCGCGGCGCTGGAAGACGACGATCAGCACCACACAGAGGCCGTAAAAGACCTGCTTGATGCCATCGAGCTTGGCCCCCAGGCCTTTGAGCGGCTCGACCAGCGCGGTCATGGTCTCGCCCAGCGGGGTGAGGATGAAGGCACCGACGATCGGGCCCATCAGCGTGCCTACCCCGCCGATGATGGCGCCGAGCAGCATGTCGATCGAGCGGTTGATGGAGAAGATGGCGCTGGGGAACAGGTTGTTGTTGTAGAAGGCGTAGAGCACGCCGCCGCACGCGGTGAGCGCCGCTGAGAGCATCACGGCGAAGATCTTGTAGCGGAAGGTGTCGATGCCCAGCGCCTGGGCCGCCTCCTGATCCTCGCGGATGGCCAGCCAGAAATAGCCGAGGCGGCTGGAGAGCAGGGCGCGGCAGAGGATCAGCACGCCGACCGTGAACGCCAGCCAGACGTAATAGAACATCACCGGCGCGCCGCGCAGCGTCCACAAATCGTTGCTCGAACGGCCGCTGATCGGCAGGAAGAAGCCGCCCGAACCGCCGACGAAGAGCAGGTGGTCGACCAGGATGCGGGTGAACTCGGCGAAGGCGATGGTCAGGATGGCGAAATAGACGCCGCCGATCTTGAAGCGGAAGCCCAAGGCCCCGATGAAGGCGCCGATCGCTGCCGCGAAGGCGCCGCCGGCGATCATGCCGAACCACGGGCTGACCCCGAGATGCACGTAGAGTGCAGCACTGGTATAGGCGCCGATGCCGAAATAGAGCGCGTGGCCGAGCGAGAGCTGCCCGGCGAAGCCCATCATGATGTTCCACGCCTGGCCGAGATAAGCGAAGTAAAAGACCAGGATGAGGACGGAGAGCAGATAGCCGTCGACGAAGAGCGGCGCGGCGAGCAGTGCTGCCAGCAGGAGCGCCAGATAGAGCTTCCCGCGCGGCGGGACTTCCGCGAGCCAGAGCTTCAGCATGGTCCGGCTACGCCCGCTTGCCGACGAGGCCCTGCGGCCGGAAGAGCAGCACGAAGATCAGCAGCCCGAAGCTGAACATCGATTTCAGCGAGGGTTGAATGAGCAGGCCGGCCAGCGCCTCGGAGACGCCGATCAGCACGCCGGCCAGCAGCGCGCCGGTCAGGCTGCCCAGGCCGCCGACGATGACGACCACGAAGGCGAGCAGGGTGTACTCGACCGCGAGGAAGGGTTGGACGTCGACCAGCAGCAGCAGGATGCAGCCGGCGGCGCCGATGCACACCGAGCCGAGGCCGAAGGCGAGCGCGAAGAGGTGCTTGACGTTGAGGCCGACGACGCGCGCACCGGTGATGTTGTCGCCGCAGGCGCGGATCGCCTTGCCGATCCAGGTCCAGCGGAAGAACGCCGCCAGCAGCCCGGCTACGGCAATCGCCGCAATGCCAGCGAAGACACGGACCTTGTCGAGCAGCAGCGACCCGACTTCGTAGGAATCGTAAGCGTAGTCGAGCTGGACGTTCTGCGCGTCGGGTCCGAAGATCATCAGGCAGCCGGAGACCATGGCGATGGCGATGGCGGCCAGCAGGATGAACTGCATGTGATCGGGCACGTCGATCAGCCGGTTGATCAGGCCGGCCTGCATGACGTAGCCGAAGCCGAAGAGCAGAGCGCCGACGATCGGTACGCTGACCAACGGATCGAGTCCGAGCCAGCGGAAGATCAGGAGAGCCGCGTACATGGCGATGACCATCATCTCGCCATGGGCGAAGTTGACGATCTTGCACACCCCGAAGATCACCGACAGGCCGAGCGCCGACAGGCCGTAGATCAGGCCGGTCAGCACGCCGCTGGCGATCTGGTTGAGATAGACCTCTATGGGCAAGGATCGGCGCCTTCCGCACCCCCCACCCTAGCCCTCCCCCGCAAGGGGGGAGGGAATAGGAGGGCGGCGATCTCTCTATCCTCTCCCTCCCCCTTGAGGGGGGAGGGTGGGGTGGGGGTGAGTCTCCACGCGCAACGGTCGATCAGCGCCGCTGCTGCCAGCCCGGCACCGGGAAGACGATGTTGCGCTCGGCCGAGGTCAGCGGGAGTACGACCTTCGCCTCGCCGTCGAAGTTCTGTACGCCGGCGATCTTGATGTTGTTGTTCTGGCCCTTCTCGTCGAACTTGATGCCGTCGCTGATGGCCGCGTTGTTCTTGATGTCGGTGGCGCGGATAG
>VGEI01000413.1 GCA_016869415.1 Alphaproteobacteria bacterium | reverse complement strand
TGCATCGTCGACGTCCATACAAGCCGGACGTCTCTCAGCATTCATACCTGCGCCCTTTGGCAAGTCATATTGCTCCAGCACTTTAATAAAATTATCTGCACCGATGAAGCAAATATCGTGTCCCCTTCTTCCTCCAGCGCTTCTATCGCAACCTTCTTTTTTCCAAGATAATCAGCGAAGCGCTTCGCTTGCTTTTGGCTTTCGAACATGCAGACGTACTGGAATTTCTTCGACTGTTCCATCGTCTATCTCCTTTTTCGCATCGACCATTCCGGGTCTGATCTATTTCCTGTTTGAATCCGTTGCCGGCTCCCACCCCTTCTTGATGTTCTCGACGACTAGGGCATCGGCGATCTGCTTTGCCTCCGCCTCGGACACTGCTGTCTTTACTGTGCGCTCCAGCGGCGTCTTGCGCTCCGGGCTGTAGTCCGTGAAGTTCACAACCCACGCGGGCCAATCGGGGCTTGCCGTTTCCTTATTGGTCTTCCACACGAGGAGCTTTCGGACGGCAGTCTTGCCCTTGGCCGTCTTCGTCCACACTTCCCGGCGCGCGAGAGCACTTCTGGGCAGCGTCGCCGGGACTGCGGCGGCGTCAATCGCGTCCAGCAGGCAGCGTTCCGCAAACTGGGCGATTCGCACGTCCACGTCATTCACCTGCTTGTCGTCACGAATTCGCGTGAGCACCGGGTGGAGGAGCGCGGCGCAAGGCATCGGGCCCAACGGGGCCCAACCCTTGGCGTCGTGGGTGAGAACCCAGCGCGTAATAGGTTCGCCGTCGGCGTCGTCAGCCTGGGCGTCGGTGCACGCAACCTCCACCACCATCCTGGGCACGACCCAGCGCACGAGCGAGCCATCGCCGCTCGCGTGGCGAAATCGGCTCTCGCATTCGAGCGGGAAAAGCGCGGCATGGAGTCGTCGGCGCATGTCCTCGCTGCCCAGATTGCCGACACCACTCACCAACTGGAACGAGCCATCGGGTCGCATCAGTGCGAGCAACAGCGAGCGCACCTGGTCCGGGGAATCGGCTCTCGGCGTGTAGCCCACCACGGCAGCATCGAGGCTGAACCCGGGCTTCACCTTGAAGATTCGGCCATCCGGCACGCGGACGACCAGACCCTCGGCCTTGCCGCTGGCGACCCAATCCTTCCAGCATCCTTCGATGCCCGCCCGATCCTGGACGGCGACGGTCTTTACCGCCACGGCGCGCTTGCCACCCTCGAGCAGGGCCTGGAGCAGTTGCAGGCGCTCGTCGTACGCGGCAGGGGCGGGTGCACCCTCCACCTCGACCACGTCGAAGCCCTGCCACCCCAGGCGATCACGCCCCGCGCCACCCTCGGCGAGCGCGGCGGCAACGGCCCCGACCCTTGGTCGCTCGCCCTTGGTGCCCGCCGCAAACAGCTCTCCTGCCAACACGGTTCTGCCCTTCGCGCGTGTGGCCGCGGCATCGAGCTCGTCGAGCACGGAAGCACCCTCGAGCACGCGGTTGCCCGGGGCGATGAGGCGCGCCTTGCCGCCCTCCAGCACCGCGAGCCACAACTCCCCGTCGATCTTGGGGCTCACCCATGCCGGGCCGCCCGGGATCTCGGCAAGCTCCTCGGCCTTGAGCGCCCGATAGCGCGAGGCGACCGCGCGCTTGTAGCTTCTGGCGATGTCCTTCCCCGCGGCGTTCATGCCTTGGCCTCTGGCGCTTTCAGCTCCAGGTTCGAGAGCCTCAGCAGCAGCTGGTAGCGCGGCCCATCGACCCGCCCCTCGAGGAAGCCGCGCCACGGCACGCCGTTCACCTGGAAGACCAGCGGGTCGCGGCCGGTGGTGCCGGCGCCGATCAGGACCATCTCGTCGGCTTCATCGAGCTGCTTTGCAAGCCCGTGCAAGTACTGATAGGTGAGCCCGTCCACATGGACGAGTTGCACCGTGCGCGTGAAGGCGAGCCGCCGCACTGCATCCTTGCGCTTCAGGCGCACCTTGCCCCAGCGAACGGGCGTCGCGTCCTGGATGTTCGAGGGCGTCTCTACAGGATCACGACGCTCGCGCTCGGCGCCGTCGGGGCCGAACAAGACCTCGACGATCCGGGGCGCCACTCGGAGCACCTCGCCGCTCGCCGAAAGATAGACCGTATTCGTAGCGCCGATCGCCCTGCCGACCGACTCGATATCCACCTCGGGGTCGCCCTCGATTAGGGCTTTGCCGTAATCGTCGCCGTGGGCCTTCTGCAGCGCCTCGTGCGTGCCATTGTCCGAGGCCGCGAGGTAGCGGCGGAATAGGACAGCCTTGCCGCTGGCGACACGGGTCGGGGGCGGTGCCGAACCTATACCCACGAACTGCACGTTGCTGTCACGGTTATCGGCGTCAGCGAGGTGGATGAGTCGCATGGATCAGTCTCAGAACATCTCGAAATCAAGCTCTGCGTCGTCGGCGGCCGTGTCGTCGGCCGGTGGAGGAGCATTGGGGCTCAGCCAGGGCGGTGGCGCAGGCAAGCCCACGAGCACGAAGATGCCCGTGTCGTTCTGAACCAGGTAGGCGATCTCGCGTTGATAATCGGGCCGGTAATTGAAGGGGGCACGAAACACGTGGCCTGCGGAAAGTTCCTCGGCAAGACCGGGCGCGATCCCCTCGGGAACCAGCCGGTAGACCGAGGAGATCGCCAGGTCCAGCACCTCCCTCGGGTCCACGGGGCCCTCGAGCGGCTGTGCGACACCCAACGTCGAGGGCGACAGCGACAAGGCGTTGCCCGCCGCATCGATCGCCGTGAGCGCGCTGGTCTCCACCTGCCGACCCTCCGGGTCGAAGTAACCCTGCGCCGTCATGCCGGAGCGGAGCAGCACCTCGCCGTCTTCCGTCAAAGCCGCGCGCGTGCAGGGTCTTCCATCCGCATCGACCGCGATGCGGCGTCGATAGCCATACAGCTTCGCGCGCTCGAGCTTCTCGAGCGCGAATGACGTTTCAGCGCCGGCGTAGGTTACAACGATTCCTTTTGCCATTTCGCAGACCTGTTTGCCTGAGTTGAACGCGGCTAACCCAGCGTTTTCCTAAGCCGAGTCCGTCTTTTTGGCGGTAGCGCAGGGAGCTTGCGCTGCGGGTGCGATGAGATCTTGTTGAAGCCGTTTTCACCCATACGATCGCAAAGCACACTCTCCAGAACGTTCACAACAGCCATTCGCAGGCTTCGGTCTTTTGCACGCCCCTGATCACCCACGCAGCCGATAATCAAGCCCTTGAGGTCTGACGGAACGTGTTCGTGTCCATTCGAATCTCGATGCACCGCAAACACCCGACCTGCTGGCTTGGAGCTAAGCGCAACCCCCAGCTCCAGCCAAACATTCGAACTGGTATGGCGCTCCGTCGATCCTGAATTCGTCTTCGTGGGCGTCAGGTCGACGACAGCCAGATCTGCCGCTCGAATACGCTCACAGATCGAATCCCACGCAAATGCACCCGCTTGCGCTCTTAGACGATTGATTCGAACTTGCGGCACTTCATGCTC
>VGEI01000412.1 GCA_016869415.1 Alphaproteobacteria bacterium | reverse complement strand
GTCTGGAAGACGTTAACAGTACGGGAGCGCTCTTGAAGTTCCAGGCAGCCTTCTTATGTCATGAATCGACCGGGCGCCGCTTGCGGGTTCGGTCTGCAAATCAAGGGTTTGACCCAATGTGGGTGGACCCGCTTCAACCTGTTGCTCAATGGAGGACAGACATGACGTCGTTCGATTTCTCCCCCCTATTCCGCTCGACCATCGGCTTTGACCGCCTTGGCCGCCTGTTCGATCAGGCACTTGTCGACGAAGGCACGAGCTACCCGCCCTACAACATCGAGAAGACCGGCGAGGACGCCTACCGTATCACCATGGCGGTGGCTGGATTCGGCGACGACGACATCTCGATCGTGGCGCAGGAGAACACGCTGAGCGTCTCGGGCAAGGCCAAGGCCGTGGAGGAGCAGAGCGAGTTCCTCTACCGCGGCATCGCCGGCCGCGCCTTCGAGCGGCGCTTCCAGCTCGCCGACCACATCAAGGTCGTCGGCGCCCAGCTGGTGAACGGCCTGCTGCATATCGACCTCGTCCGCGAGGTGCCGGAGGCCAAGCGGCCGCGGCAGATCAAGGTCGAGGTGGGTGCTCCGCGCACCCCGATCGGCGCCAAAGCTGCCTAAGCAGCACGCCTCAAGAGGCGCATCGTGAGCTTAGGGGCGCGGCTTCGGCCGCGCCCCTTCGTTTTTCTCAGATGATCTCCGCCAGCGCGTCGATGGTCTGATCCGGCTGCTCGACCATCATCATGTGCCCGGCTCGCGGCAGCACGACCGTGCGCGCTTCGGGAATACGCGCGGCGATGTCTCGTGCCGCACGCGGCGGGGTCATGCGGTCGGCCTCGCCCAGCAGCAGCAAGGTCGGACAGGTCACTTTCGCCGCGGCATCGAGCGCGCCCATGTAAGCGTTGCAGGCGGCGAGCCCCGCCGCCAACGTCCCATCCGGGGCCCGCTGCAGCAGCTGCACGCCCGAGCCCAGCATCCAGATACCCGGCGCCTTGGCGCCACCGACATGGGCCCGCCGGCCGAAGCCCCAGGACGCGACGAGATCGGCAGCCGCATCTTCGTTGGCATCAGCGGCTTTCTGCAGATCGGGATGCACCGGCATACGCGCCGCCGCGCCGAGCAGACCTAACGCCCAGACCCGCGCCGGCGCGCGCGCCGCCGTCTCCAGCGCGGTCAGCGCCCCCATCGAGTGTCCGACGAGGGCGGCGCGCTCCACCTTTGCTGCGTCGAGCAATTGTACGACCCAATCGGCGAGCTCGCCGATCGAACGCAGCGCCGGGCCGGCCGAACGGCCGTGCCCCGGCAGATCGACGGCCAGCACGCCGCGCCCGTGGTGGGCGAAAAAGCGCGCCTGCAGCATCCACTCGGTGTGATCCATGCCGGCGCCATGCAGGAACACCACCGTGGGATGGACCGGATCGAAAGGCCGTCCACCCGTCGAGACGAAGGCCTTGCGGCCGGCGACGCTCAGCTCCAAGGGCTCAGCCCTTCCGCGCGGCGTGCAACGCCTGGCCGAGATCGTCGATCAGGTCGCCGGGATCCTCGAGACCGACCGAGAGGCGGATCATCTCCTCGCCGACGCCGGCGGCAGCCAGTGCCGCCGCGTCCATCTGCTGATGTGTCGTGCTCGCGGGATGGATAACCAGAGACTTGGCGTCGCCGACATTGGCCAGGTGCGAGAAAACGCGCAGCGCCTCGATGAACCGCCGCCCGCCCGCGCGGCCGCCCTTGATGCCGAAGCTGACGATCGAACCCGCCCCTAGCGGCAGCAGCTTCGCCGCCAGCGCGTGATCCTTGTGCGTCGGCAGCTCGGGATAGTTCACCCAGGCAACATCCTCGGAGGCGGCGAGGAAGGCCACGACCTTGCGCGCGTTCTCCACATGCCGGGCCATGCGCAGCGGCAGGGTCTCGACGCCCTGCAGGATGTAGAAGGCATTGGCCGGGCTCATCGAGGCGCCGAAATCGCGCAGGCCCTCGGCCCGGGCCCGCATGATGAAGGCCTGCGGCCCGAACTCCTCGGCGAAATCGAGGCCGTGATAGCCGGCATAGGGCTCGGTGAGCGTCGGAAACTTGCCGGAGGCCTCCCAGTCGAACCGGCCGCTGTCGACCACCACGCCGCCGATCGCCGTGCCGTGGCCGCCGAGCCACTTGGTCGCCGAATGCATGACGATGTCCGCGCCCCATTCGAAAGGCCGGCAGAGATAGGGCGTGGCGAAAGTCGAATCGATCATCAGCGGAATTCCCGCCTCGTGCGCGATTCCCGATACCGCCTTGAGATCGAGAACCTCCAGCCCCGGATTACCCAGCGTCTCGCCGAAGATCAGCCTGGTCTCGGGCCGCAACGCCTGCTTAAAGGCGGCGGGGTCGCGAGGATTGACGAACGTCGTGGTGATGCCGAAGCGCGGCAGGGTGTGGGTGAAGAGGTTGTGCGAGCCGCCGTAGATCGAGGCGGACGAAACGATGTGCGCGCCCTGGCCCATCAGCGTAACGATGGCAAGATGCAATGCCGCCTGGCCGCTGGCGGTGCAGATGGCCCCGACACCGCCCTCCAGGGCTGCGATACGCTCCTCCAGAACCGCCACGGTCGGGTTGGAGATGCGCGTGTAGATGTGGCCAGCGCGCTCCAGGTTGAACAGCGAAGCCGCGTAGTCGACATCGGGAAAGACGTACGACGTCGTCTGGTAGATCGGTACCGCGCGCGCCCCGGTGACCGGGTCCGGCTGCTGGCCGGCGTGCAGGCTGAGCGTGTCGAAACGAATGAATTTGGGGTCGGGCATGGCGAGCCGGGAACTGACTGGTTAATGGCAGTGGTAGCCGAGCGCCGGCGTAAAGGAAAGCTGCGCGATTGGAATCGCTCAAAAATTAAGGGCCGCCTTGACGGCGGCCCTGATTATTCTGGTCCCTGTCCAACTCGGGCACGTCCCGCAAAGGGACGTTTTCGACTCATAGCCATCGCCTCCTGAGGCGTCAAGCGGACGCTTGCCCCTGCGGGATCAGACGCCCGAGCGCAGGAGGCCTGCCTTGGCGAAGCCATTGCCGCGATAGGCAGGCCCGACGAGAAGATTGTGTGCCGTCGCTGCATCGGCGCTCACGCCACGACCGTCGAGATAAAGCAGGCCGAGCGCTGTCGCCGCCGCGTCGCTGCCCTTCTCCTTGGCGATCCGATACCAGCGGGCGGCGACCGCACAATCGGCGGCGAGGCCGAGCCCACGCTCGTGGATCATGCCGAGGACAAGCGCGCCGCCGGCGTCGCCCTGCTCCGCCGCCAGGCGGCACCAGCGCGCCGCTTCGGCGAAGTCTCTCTCGCAGCCGACGCCGCGAAGGTAAAGCATGCCGAGATTGGACTGGGCCACAGCCAGCCCCTGGACCGCCGCGGCTTTCGCCCAAGCAAACGCCTTAGACGCATCTGCCTGGACATCCAGCCCCTCGGGATAGAGGAGCACCGCGTTGGCGTTCGGCGGCAGGGTGTTGCGCTGGCTGGAGAGGGAGGCG
>VGEI01000411.1 GCA_016869415.1 Alphaproteobacteria bacterium | reverse complement strand
GAAGAGCAGAAGAAGGCGCTGGAGGCGCTCGGAGCCTCGCGTGATCGTGGCGAAGCGGATCGGGCGCGTTCCGTGCTCCTGACGCTCGCGGGCTGGACCAGTGCGCGTATCGCAGAGGCGTTCGGCGTGCGCGAGGACACGGTGCGACTGTGGCGCAGCGATTTCGCACGCGGTGGCGTCGAGGCGTTGAAGGCGAGCCTCGCGCCGGGGCCGCCGCCGGTGAAGACCGAGGCCGCGCTGCGTGTCGTCACGCCCCTGCTCGATGCCCCTGTTGCCGACCGCCCCAACTGGACGATCCCGCGCCTCATCGCCGAGATCAAAGTGCGCGAGGGCATCGACATCGGCAAGTCGCAATTGTCCAAGGCCTTGCGAAAAAAAAGTTCCGCTGGCGGCGGCCCCGGCACACGCTGAAGAGCCGTCAGATCGCCAACGAGATCGAGCGCGTCGGGCTTCGGCTGCAACTGCGCAAGGCCCAAGCCGAGGCCGGCGACATTGTGCTGCTGTTCGGCGACGAGAGCGAGGCGCTGACGCACCCGTATCTGGCGCGCGCTTGGGCGAGATCCGGCGCCGATCTGCGTGTGCCGTCGCCTGGGCAAGCCAAGAAAGTGGCCATGATGGGGGCGCTCGATCACGCCACCCGCAAGCTCATCGTGCATACGAGCCCGACCAAGCGCAGCACTGACTTCATTGCTCTTCTCGATCAACTCGACCGACTTTACGGCCCGAAGCCGGGTCAGCCCGCGAAGCCAATTGTTCTGGTGCTCGACCACGGCCCAATCCACGTCAGCAAGCTCACGCTCGAGGCGCTCGCAGCACGCCGGCACTGGCTCACCATCGAGTGGCTGCCCAAATATGCGCCCGAGCTCAACAATATCGAGGTTGTCTGGCACGATCTCAAAGCGCATCATCTGGCCCACCAGACCTTTACCGACGCCACCGCTCTCGATCGCGGCATCCATAATGCCGTAGAAGCCCTGAACCGGGAGCGAATCGTCGATCCGTTGGTCAATCGGAGAATCTCTGCTTAGGCCACGCTGGCGACGCGGAAGGTCCGCAGCTCGCCGTCGTGCTCCCGGATGGAGATGTACTCGCCGGGCTTGAAGACGTGCCGGTCGAAACGAAAGACCGACTCGTCATCCTCCTCCTCATCCGGCACATAGGAGAACGCCCAGCGATTGCCGCGGGCGTGAATCAGTACGCCCGTCTCGTCCGTGCCGGTCCAGAAGTGACGCACTGTGCATTTCGTGCGATTGGCCTTCCACTCCACGGCGTCGAACTGACCCTGGTCGTCGAGCGGCGCTACGAATTCGTACCCGTGACGGGGATTCCCCTCGGGAAATTCACGGCAGCGGGCGAGCTCAAGACGGATAGTGCGGAGGGCCACGGAGAGTCTCCTGTTGGTTGATGGCGCACTGTCTCACGCGGGATACGGACGATCATTGACCTGAATCAAGGCGTGCCAGCCGCCGGTATCGTTTGTTGAGGCATGCATGATCACGGCACCACCGCCCTCTCCTCAGTGGCTGTGTTTTCGGATGTATGGCCGCTTGTTTCGCTGCTCCTGCTCGTCGGGCTCTGGGGCGGCCTGACCCATTGCGCCGGCATGTGCGGGCCGTTCGTGCTGGCCCAGATCGATCAGCGACTGGATGTCCAGGCAGGCGATTTTAGCCGCTGGCAGCGGCTCAAGGGCGCCGCCCTGCTCCCCTATCACCTCGGGCGGGCGACGAGCTACGCGCTGCTCGGCGCGGCATCCGGCACCTTGGGTGGCCTGGTTGCCGAATGGAGTGGCCTGCGCTGGATCGCCGCCGGCTTTCTTATCGTGGGCGCCATCCTGTTCGCGGCTCAGGCGATTGGCCTGCCCATCCTGCGTGCGGTACGGGCCCCGACGGGGCTTGCGGGCCTCGCCTCCCGCCTCGGGCTCAACCCATCGCCGGTTCGGCACTACGCGTTGGGTGTCACCCTCGGTTTCCTGCCGTGCGGGCTGCTCTACGGCGCACTGACCGCTGCTGCCGCAGCCGGGAGCGCCGCGGCCGGCGCCCTCGCCATGCTTGCATTCACTGCCGGCACGTTTCCAGCGCTGATGGGTGTCGGATGGGGCGGCGTGTTCCTGGGCGCGCGGCGGCGCCGGTTCCTGCAGCGGCTGACGCGCCCTATGCTAGCTGCCAACGCTCTCGGCCTGATCATGCTTGCGATGAACCTGACGCGTTGACCGTCTCGACCACATCCTTGTAGGCGTGCCATGAGGCATGCCCCAGGAGCGGCAGGACGACGATCAGCCCGAGATAGAAGGTCGCCAGTCCGAAAGCCGTGAAAGCGACGATCAGCGCCGCCCATAGGGCCATGGCAGGTCCATTGACCCGCACTGCTTTCAGGCTGGTGGCGACGGCGATGATGACGCTGACATCACGATCGATCAGCATCGGGATCGAGATCACGCTGATCGAGAAGACGATGGCGCCCAGCACCAGGCCCACGATGCTGCCGGTCAACAGAAACGAAATGCTCACCGGCGAAAAGACCACCGCGTCAAAGAGACGTTCAAGGCTTGGGTTGGCGCCGGCAAAGAACAGCGCGAAAAGCAGGGTCGCGACCCTCACCCAGACGAGATGAGCGAGCATGAGGAGCAGGCCGAGCAGCGCGATCTGCGCCCCGTTCCGGCGCCAGGCCAGCAGGAAATCCCATCCCGAAACCGCCTCACCAGCGCCCAGCCGCCGGCTGATCTCGTAGAAGCCGACGGCAATCAGCGGCGCGACGAAAAAGAAACCGGCCGTCAGCGGTAGCGCGAGGTAGATCGCCCCGCTGACCAACGTGGCGACCTTGAGGCCGATGCTGACAGCGGCGATGACGGCTCCAACAGCGAGGCTGCGCCTCGCTGCCCCCCAGCATGTCGGCCCAACCCCGAGCGAGCCAGAGCCAGGGACGGTCGAGCGGCACCGACCGTACCCGCGGACCAGGATTGGGGAACACGGGGACCGCCTCGGTCATAGGCTGCCTCATTGATTAAAGGGCCTTCACTCTCCCCGACATCCTGCGAGGCGGCCTTGACCTGGATCAAGGCGGGTGAGCGGTGGCTCACGGACTATCCCGACGCACGCCGGAACAGGCGTGCGTCATTCATTGGGATAATCATGACCGCCATTGCTTCCGCGGCCCAATCGGCCGGCATACGCCGCGCACCCGTCTATGCCGACGACGTCATCCGGGCCTTCATGATTGCGACGATCCTCTGGGGGGTCGTGGCCTTCGCTGCCGGCGTCTTCATAGCCCTGCAACTCGCCTTCCCGGTCCTCAATCTTGGCCTGGAATGGACGACCTTCGGCCGGCTGCGTCCGGTCCATACCTCGGCGGCGATCTTCGCCTTCGGCGGCAACGCGCTGCTCGGCACGTCGTTCCATGTGGTCCAGCGCACCTGTCGCGCCCGGCTCTGGGGCGGCGATGCCCTGCACTGGTTCGTCTTCTGGGGCTACCAAACCTTCATCGTGCTGGCGGCAAGC
>VGEI01000410.1 GCA_016869415.1 Alphaproteobacteria bacterium | reverse complement strand
ACAGTCGCGATCATCTCCACCGCAGCGGCCAGGGCATCGCGCCGCAGGTTCATGGGAGTCGTGCCGGCATGCGCCGCGGCCCCTTCGACCGTGACACGGCCCCGTCTGGCGCCGTTGATGCCGGTTACCACCCCGACAGGAAGATTCTGCGCCTCGAGCACCGGTCCCTGCTCGATGTGGACCTCGAGATAGGCGAGCGTCTTGCGCGGATCGCAGGCTTCTCGGGAGATAGCGCCGATGTCGCAGCCGAAGGCCGTGAGGGCATCCCGGCGCGTGATGCCCGCCTTATCTTGCTCCTCTAGGATCGCCGGATCGTAGTGCCCGGCGATCGCCCGGGACCCGCTCAGCGTCGTTGGGAATCGCGAGCCTTCCTCGTCGCCAAAGCCGACCACCTCGAGGCTGAAGGGCAGACGCCGGCCGGCGTCACGGAAATGCTGGGCCGCCGTGACCCCCATCAGGACTCCCAGGTTCCCGTCGAAATGGCCGGCGTCTCGAACCGAATCGATATGCGAGCCGATCAGCAATGTCGGCGCATCCGGCCTTTCGGCCTCGTAGCGTCCCCGCACCGAGCCAACCGCATCGAGGCGGGTCGCCATTCCGGCCTGCCGCATCCAGCCCGACAACAGATCCGCGGCGCGGCGGTGGGCGTCGCTCAGATACCGCCGCGTCACAACACCGGGCTCCTCCGAATGTTGAGCGAGCTGCGCGATACGATCGACGATTCCCTGGGCTAGCGTCCGGCTAGTCATACGTGGCTCCAGGCCCCGGGGTGGGGTGTTGGCGAAAGGTAGGCATGCCGGCGGCTAACGAGACTGCAGCCATGCCGCCAGGGAGCGCCGCTCCTCGACGGTCATCGAGGTTACGTTGTTCGGCGGCATGGCGTTGGTCAGCACGGCATGTACGCGAATAGCGTCTGCCTGCTGCGCGATTGTCCTCGGCGAATCCAGAACGACGCCTTTCGGCGCGGTAGCGAAGCCAAGCCAGGCCGGCTCGGCGGCGTGGCACATCGCGCACCGCCCGGTGATGATCTCGGCCACCGCTTCCGGAACATGAACTGGCGTGGCGGCGGAGTCAGCGTCTCTCTGGAAACGCGCCGGCAGCGCGCTCAGCAGGACCGCTGCCGCCACGCAGGCAGCCGCGAGCCCCCACGACCACCATTTGTCGCCGCGCCCTGCGTGCCGCTCGTTGTAAAAGTGGCGCACGCTGGCGCCCGCAACCAACACGAATCCGACCATGACCCAGGCGTAAGGCGACGCGAAGGTCAGCGGATAATGGCCGGACATCATGAGGAACAACACCGGCAGAGTCAGGTAGTTGTTGTGCCGCGACCGGGCCTTGGCCTGGCGGCCGAATTCCGGGTCGGGCTCCTTGCCGGCAATGAGAGCCGCGACGACCTTCTTCTGGTTCGGGATGATGTTCAGAAATACGTTGCCGGTCATGATCGTGGCCATCAACGCTCCGACATGCATCAACGCGCCGCGGCCCGAGAACACCTGCTGGAACAGCCACGCCGCCGCCACGATAAAGGCGAACACCACGGCCGAGAGATGCACCTCGTTGCGCGCCAGCGGCGAGTGGCAAAGGCGGTCGTAGACGATCCAGCCCAGCCCCAACGCGCCGATGCCGATTGCGGCGGCAGCACCCGGCCCAATGTCGCGAACCGCCGGATCGATCAGGTAAAGATCGGCGTTGGCGTAGTAGATCCAGACCAGGAGAAAGAACCCGGAGATCCAGGTCGAATAGGCCTGCCACTTGTGCCAGATCAGTTCAGCCGGAAGTGCCGCCGGGGCGATCAGAAACTTGCGGACCTGGTAGAAGCCCCCCCCGTGAACCTCCCACGCCTCGCCGCCTTTGCCTTTCGGGATGTCGGGGGTCTCCCGCAGCGCCGCGTCCAGGTGCATGAAGTAGAAGGAGGAGCCGATCCAGGCGATCCCGGCGATGACATGCACCCACCGGACCAGCAAGCTTGCCCACTCGTTAAGAACGGCGTCCATGCGCGACTCCCCACCCTATTTTTTGGCTGCGCAACCCGCTCGCCAAGCCCCAGCTTCGTAGACAATCCGGGCGCAGCGAAACAGACTGGAAAGATCGTTTATTTTTCAAAATTGTTTTTATAATAGGGCTCCAGGATGGCAACCCTTGAGAACATCGCCGTATTCGTCCGGGCCTTTGAGCTCGGCAGCTTCTCGGCCGCCGGCCGCAGTCTGCGCATGTCTTCTGCCGTCGTCAGCTATCGTATTCAATGCTTGGAGGAGCATCTCGGCTGCCGTTTGTTCAATCGGACTACGCGGCGCCTGTCGCCGACCGAGAATGGGCGGGTGTTCTACGAGAGCAGCCTGGAGATCCGGGACGCGGTGGAGCGTGCCGAAGCGCGCGTTTCGAATGCCGGCGCAGCTCCGCACGGCGTGCTCAAGGTCACGGCGCCCCTCGGTCTGGGCAGACGGCTCGTCGCGCCGCTTGTCCCGCGTTTTCGGATCGAGCACCCGGAGATAGACGTTCGCCTGAGATTGTCCGACTACATCGTCGATCTTCTTACAGAGGCGGTCGACGTCGCCGTTCGCATGGCTGTCTTGGCCGACTCAAGTCTTATCGTCCGGAAAATCGCAGACGTCGAGCGGGTTCTCTGCGCAGCCCCTTCGTATCTGGCCAAGCGCGGACAGCCCAAGTCCATCGAGGATCTCGATCGTCATGAGTGCCTCCTGCTTCGCTTCCCGGGCTCTCAGCAGTTCCGCTGGCCGCTGCGGCGTGGGCGTCGCGTCGTATCGGTTGCCGTTCGAGGACATTTGGAGGCCGACGACGGCGATGTCCTTACCGACTGGGCCCTGGCCGGCGAGGGTATTGTCATGAAACCGGCGTTCGAGGTCACCGATCACCTGAGAGCGGGCTCACTGGTCACGGTCTTGCCCAGGCACCAGCCTGTTCCCGCTACTCTTGCCGTACTCCATGCGTATCGCCGCATGGTCCCGCCGAAAGTCCGGGCCTTCGCGGACTTCACCGCCCGCGGCGCGCGAGAGGCCATCGATATGGGAATAGCCGGGTTTGCACCGTATGCAGACCGGGGTGCCCATGATGCGGAGTCCTGATCCGGGGGCGCCGCTCCGAGCGTTTTCAAACGGGCACTTACATGGGCGACGTCCGACTTGCGCAAAGCTGGAGTTGAACGGAACCAACCGAGTCCCAGTCGGTGAACAGGGTCATTCATGACGTCGGGTTTCGCCGGCGGGCGGCAATGAGCATCGCCGTTGAAGATTTTCTGCCTGATGTGGCCGCCACACCGTGGCATTCTCCGCCGCCGTGCCAGAATCGCGGAGAGCGGCTGACTGGCTGGCGGAGGGAAGTGACCTAAAATCCAACGGTCTCTGTAAATTGCGCCAATGACCTTCCCTCGGTGACGGCCAGAGCCCGGATCATGGGTGCCTTACCGCTCGCGCGCGGCGCATGCTTAGCTTATACCAACGGCCCTAAGGACTGACCGTTGCCCAAGAGCGTGCGGTGATCGAGGCGATGCGG
>VGEI01000409.1 GCA_016869415.1 Alphaproteobacteria bacterium | reverse complement strand
ATCTATTTCGGTATCACCATCATCCTCGGCCTGCTGACCTGGACGGGACTGGCTCGCGCCGTCCGCTCCAAGCTGCTGGCGCTACGCGAGGAAGATTTCTGCACTGCCGCTATGCTTATGGGCGCCAGGCCGCAACGGATCATTGGCCGCCACCTGTTGCCGAGCTTCATGAGTCACCTCATTGCCGTGGCGACGCTCAACATCCCGGAGATGATCCTCGGCGAAACGGCCCTGTCGTTCCTCGGGCTCGGCTTACGTCCGCCGATCACCTCCTGGGGCGTGCTGCTCACCGAAGCCCAGAACATCAACGTGGTTGCGCTCTATCCCTGGCTGATGACGCCGGCCATACCGGTGATCATCATTGTCCTCGCCTTCAACTTTCTGGGTGACGGGCTGCGCGACGCGGCCGACCCTTACAAGTAGCGCTCAGCTGACGCGGGTGTCCGAATTGAGCAGCTCTGCGTGCGGTGTGGTGTAGACGGTCGCCACCAGAATGATATCCACCTGCTCGCCAGCGATGGTCAACGGCAGGATCAGGCGGTGGTAATAGAAGTTACGCACGTCATAGAGCACATGGATCGCTTCGATGCTCGGCTGGCCGCTGACAAATACCGCGCGATAGCGCTGACTCAGATGGTCGCCGTACCATTTGGGCTCGATCTCCTCGATCAGCCGCCCGCGCAGATAGCCGACCGTCTCGTTGCGGATCTCCTCGCCCACCAGCCGGATGCGCAGGCCCGGGCTGTCCGCAGGCGGTCGCTCGATCAGTGCCACATAAGGCAGAGCGAAGACGATTTCCTCGGGCCGCAGATCGGCTTGCCGCAGCCAGGGCCGCCCCGCCCGCGCCTGGTCCCAGTAGGCGTAGAGACGTTGAAGCAGCGGCACGTCCAGTTGATCGCGCGTCAGCGACACTGCCCGTATGCTACCGGGGATATGCATTGAACTGTCCATGAGAGATCGTCCGTAACCCTCCAAACCTTAAGAGATAGTTAAGCCTTACCGCAGCATCAGATGGTCTCCAGCCACAGGCTCGTCTCATATGCGCCCGAAAACAGCGGCAGCGCATCGAGGCCGGACTCGGCCACCGCCCTCGCTAGACGCGTCGCCACCCAATGCGACGACCACAGCAGCCGTGTCTGACCCAGCAGCAGCGCCAGGGCGTTCTGCTCGTTGTAGCCGCGCCAGCACCAAGAATCGGGGTAAGCGTCGGGCAAGAGGATATCGTGAATGTGGACGAGAACGCCGGCAGGCAGGCGTGGCCATATCTCGTTCAGGAGGAAGTCGACGTCGCTGCCGGGCATTAGTACGTGGCTGGAGTCGATGAACAGAATGTCCCCTGCCGCCAGTCCGGCGAACGGCGCCGAGCCGGCTGCCTGCACTGGCTGACGGCGCCAGTCGACGGCCAAGCCGGCCAACGCGGCGCGCGGGGCGGGATCGATTGCCGTCAGGACCGTCGTCAGCCCTTCATCGGCAATGGCCCGCGCCAGGAAGCGCGTCGAGTGGCCCGATCCCACCTCGACGATGCGCCGTGGCCGCCGGCTACGTACCAGGGCATAGGCGATCGCGGCGTCCAGACGCGGGAACCAATCCTGGGCGAATCGGGGTGCGGGAGGCGCCGTCTCGGCGTAGCTGAGTAGCGTCTCGCGATAGCGACGGGCTTCGTCCAACCGCGCGACGAATTCCGCTTCGGCGGCGCGAAATCGCGGCTCGAGTGCCGGGTAGGAGGCAGGCGCCGGGGACCGGCCGGCGTACCGTTGGGGAATGAAGTAGCCGTTTCCGGTACCGCCGAGGATTGCGAGGCCGAGCACCCAGCGGCGCCACATACGGTTCCTAGACACTCTAGGGAGTCAAGATCATGCCTTCACGCGCCACGACAGTGCCGGGGCGGGCACGCTCAGCATCGGCCGCAATGCGATCCATGAGCGCATCATCATGGGCCGGATCGTGATGGAAGATCACCAGTCGCCTGGCTTTCGCCGCGTCGCAGAGTCGCACCCCTTCCTGCCAAGTGGAATGGCCCCAGCCCTTAAACCGCGGATACTCGTCATCGGTGTAGGTCGAATCATAGATCACCATGTCCGCGCCGGCGATCAGGCCCAGCACGTTGGCATCGGGCACGCCTGGGACATGCTCGGTATCCGTGACGTAGCAGATGGACTTGCCCTGATACTCGATGCGGTAGCCGGTCGCTCGGTTGGGATGGTTGAGCGGCGCGGTGCGCAGGGTGACGCCCGAAAACGGGGTGAGGGTCTCGCCGCAGGTGAAGTCGTGGAACGAGATGTTGGCCGAAAGGATGCTGAGCGGTACGGGGAAAAGTGGCGCCTGCATCATCTCCGACAATACACCCTTCAGGGTGAAATCCGGCTCCAGATGGCCAGCCCAGCAGCGCAGACGGTTGGTAGGTTTGTAGGCGGAACTGAAGAACGGGATCCCCTGGATATGGTCGAAATGCGTGTGCGTAAAATAGAGATCGGCGTCGACCGGGCCATTGGCGTCAAGATGGTGTCCCAACGGCCGCAATCCAGTGCCGCCATCGAAGATCAGAAGCCGGCCGCCGCAACGCACTTCAAGGCAGGAGGTATTGCCGCCGTGGCGAACGGTAGCCGGCCCCGGACAGGCCACTGTTCCGCGGACACCCCAAAACCGGACGAAAAACTCGTTCTGACTGGCCACCACTGCCCTCCAGGCCCGGCTTCCTGATACCACAAGCCCTGGCCCTAGGCACCAATACGGACAAGTGCCAACTTAGGATTAGACAGCCGCCCCCTGGCTGTGACGGAAATCACCGACGGACGGGACTTAGGGCCGGTGGAGCTTAAGGATTGAGCCGGTACCCGCCCGGCACCGTCACCAGGATTTCCGCCCGGCCGGGATCGCGCTCGATCTTCTGGCGCAGCCGGTAGACATGGGTCTCAAGCGTGTGCGTGTTGACGCCGGCGTTATAGCCCCAGACCTCGCCAAGGAGAGTCTCCCGCGATACCGCCTTGTCGCCGGCGCGATATAGGTAACGCAGGATCGACACCTCTTTCTCGGTCAGCCGGACCTTCTTGCGCGAGGGGCCCTCGACCAGCAGTTTGGCAGTGGGATGAAAACTGAACCGGCCGATGGTGAATATTGCATCGGTGGAAGCCTCATGGTTGCGCAGCTGCGCACGCAGGCGCGCTAGAAGGACGCCCAGTCGGAAAGGCTTGGTGATGTAGTCGTTGGCACCGGCGTCGAGTCCTGTGATGGTGTCAGACTTGGCCGCGGCGGCGGTCAGCATGATCACCGGCACGGTGACACCAGTCTCGCGCAGCTTGCGACAGACATCGCGCCCGTCCATATCGGGAAGACCGACATCGAGAAGAATGGCGTCAAAACGCTGGCCCTGTGTCGCGGTGATGGCATCGGCGCCACTGCCTGCCTGATGAGTCTCGAATTCGCTGGACAGCTGCTCGGCCAGCGACTGCCGTAGCGCCCGATCATCGTCGACGAGAAGAAGTTTGCGCATCACGCTCATGGCGCGGTTCTAGCAC
>VGEI01000408.1 GCA_016869415.1 Alphaproteobacteria bacterium | reverse complement strand
AGCGGCACAGCATGGGCATCTCCCTGTGGTGATGCGGGCGTCCCGACGCGGGGCGGCTGCCGCTCGCTTTCGTGTGAGGAGCGGGATCTACCAGCCCTCGGCCGGTGGCGTGGCCTTCGACGATGTGCTCGCCGCCACGCTGGCGCTGGCGGTCAAACCGGCTGGCTCGTTCATGATCGACGAGGGACTCATCATCGCGGTGTTCCACACGCTAACGGAACAGCGGCCGGACCCAAGAGTGACAGCAACGCTGACAGCAACCCAGCCGACCAGGCCCGCCCTGAGCCGCCCGCGTACCGATCGTCCTCCGCCTTTTCCGATCTCGAAACGCCCTCACGCGACCGCTCGCGCCGCCGGTCCTTCGTCAGTCGGATAAGCCGGTAGGTTCCAGATTCGAGTCGTGGGCCGCGTCGCCACAGCCAGGATCTGCCGAGCGTTGGGCCGGTGTTGTCGCCGTCCATCGAGGCTAGATCTCCGTCCGCCTCTCCGGACTAAGCCGCCTGGCGCCTGACGATCTGTCGCGCCGTCTCGTGGCTGACGCCAAACAACCGACCAGCCGCTCGGAGGCCCACGCGAGCTACCTCGGCCGCGAGTTCGGGCCAGCGCTCCTTGGGCAACCGGACTCGTGAGGTCCGATAGCGACGCATCCTGCGCCTGATCCGCCCGCCGCCATTGCAGGGGGGACTGATCAACGCGATGCGAACTGGCAAGCCGGTAGCAACGTCGCGCAGCCAGTCCCCGTCGCTTCCGCCGGTCCCAACTTTTGCCTCGCACGACTGCAGGTTGAAGAAGGGAACAAACTCGGGTTGTGGGTTGACTTTGCCCAACGACGATGCGTAATGAGGAGTGTCGCGGCCGCCGGGCGCGCTCTCCCGTCAGTCGCCCGGCGGCACCCGAACTGACCGGTAGTCACCCTGGCGATAGTCGATCGTCAGATCGTCCCGCTGAGCCTGCGTGCGCGCGTGCGCCAGCGATATCGGCGAGAGGTCCACGCCGACGACCTGGCAGCCGAGGCGGGCATCGCGGCATCGGTCGGCTCGCGGGGCGACTCGTACGACAACGCGCTCGCCGAGTCGTTTCAAGGGCTGTACAAAGCCGAATTGATCCGCCACCGCGGCCAACCCTGGTCGGGCCTCGACGTCGTCGAGCACGCGACGATGGACGACGTCGACTGGTTCAACCACCGCCGGCTGCACCGCGAACTGGGGATGGTCCCACCGGCCGAGTTCGAGGTGAACTACTATGCCGCAGCCGCACCCAGGCTGGCGGCTTCCCAATGAAACGAGCCTCTACAAAACCCGGGGCGGTTCAACTCTTCTGCATCAAACCACCGGACAAGCGTTCTGTCAACCAGTTTCCTGGGAACCTTCCTTGTTTCCTTGGAAACTTGCCTGCCTACACCTCAGCCGCGACTGGCCGGGCCCGGGCCGCGGAACGGCCGCTCGAACGGGAGACTGAACGGCTCCTCGAACGGTCGAAACGGCACCAGATCGGCGATCTCACGCAACCGCGCCAGCACGTCGGGCGGTAGTGGACCCTTCGTGGCGGCGTTGACGTTTGCCTCCACTTCGGCAACAGAGCGCGCCCCCATCAGGGTCATGCTGATGTCCGGGTTAGAGATCACAAAACGGAGAGCCAACTCCGGCAGCGGTATCCCGATCTCATCAATGACCGCGTAGAGGCGGCGGTACTGCTCCCGTCGCGGCGGGCTGAGCCACGGCGCCCCGGAACTCACCTGCTCGTCGTATCGACGGGCCAGCGCCCCCTGGTGAAACGGCGAGCCGATGATGATTCCCATGCCTTGGCGCTTCGCCTCCGGCAGGATCGCGATCTCGGCCTCTCGCCAGAGCAGGCTGTAGTTGAGTGCCGTCAGGACAATGTCATACCGGCTCGTTGCGACGATTCTCGCCAACTCGTAGGCGGTCGTGCCGCCCAGTGCCGTGAAGCGAATGAGTCCCTCGGCCTTCAGTTCGGAAAGCAGATCCTCGACCGGACCGTGGAAGTTGTCCCAGTCGCTCCACCAATCGTACTGCCCGGGTCGGTCTGGTTCGTGTACGAAAAGCACGTCGACCCGATCGCGTCGTAGCAACCGCAGACTCTCCTTGACCGATCCCCGGAGCGCAGCCTTGTCACGGGGATTGAAAGGCTGGGGGCGCCCGCCGATCTTGGTCGAAAGGATGAAGGGTCCCGGCGCGTCCGCCAGGGCATACCCGAGCACCTCTTCGCTGTCCTGGTAGCTCGGGGCGGTATCGACGTAGTTGACGCCGAGCTCGATCGCTCGGTGGACCGCCCGGCGTGCCTCTGCGCGATCTTCCTGGCCGCGCCGCGAAATGAACAAACCGCCCATGCCAACAACACTGACCTCGAGGCCGGTACCGCCCAGGCGGCGCTTCTCCATACTGTCCTCTCTTCCTTCAGTATCTCGGCGGCTCTGGCACTGATCCGGCCGTCCTAATCCGCGTCGTACGTCGAGAGACACGACGGGGCAATGTCCGCGATGACTGCCGCAACGGTAGGGGTCAACCGAGTATCGGGAGCGTCAGCGGACGCCCGGGCGCCGCGACGGCACCTTGGGGAACCGGCACCGACCGACCGTCAACAACCAGCTCGCGCAGCAACAAGCGGCCGGCCGCGAGGTCAAAAGTCAACTGGCGCTCGTCCAGCCGAACGCTTACCCAGGCCCCTTCGATGGCGAAGAAGGTCGAGAACGCATGCCGGTTGACCTGTGGAGAGAGCTCGAACCGCCCGCGACTGAGATCAAACCGCGACCGAGCATGGGCCTGTAGAAAACCATAGCTGGCCAGTGCTCGAGCATAGTGATCGCCGGCCTCCGGCTCGTTCCAGGGATTTCGGGCGCTGCCATCGTGACGGGCGCGGGTCGCGTCAACGACCGCCTGCCCCTCGGCGATCAAACCCTCTTGAACCAGCAAGCACGCGATCGCGTATTCGCAGCCGGTATAGACCTCGTGCGAACGGTGCACGGCAATCAACGGCAGCAGCTCGCCCGGCGAGCGCGGGAAGTTCGCATAGAGAACGCCGCGCTCATCGTTGATAGTGAAAGCCCGCAGAACTTTGGTGGGGACGTCGCTCATTCGACGGAAGTTGTGGCAGAAGACGGCTGCGAGAGCCGTCCGCACTCGCTCCTCCTCCGCCCTTCGGCGGTCAGTCGCGAGATAACTTACCATAACGAACACATCCTCAGTGGCCGACCACTAGGACCACGCGGCTAGGGCCGCGAGTCGGGGCGCGGCTCTCCCTCTCTTATGGCAAGCTCAGGCCGGCGAGCAAGTGTCTCCGATCGTGAACCAACGGCTCACGGTCGTGAACACGGCCTGAACTCAGCTGTCTCCGATTGTGCGTCGATGCGAGATTGATAACGATGACACTTTCGCGTGTGATCGTCTCATAAATGTGGTCATAGGCGGCCATCGATAAGCTTTCATGCGCCGATTCCTGAGTATAGTAGGTCGTAACACGAGGCGAAGTACTCGACGAAGTGCCGGGCAGGAGCTCCTT
>VGEI01000407.1 GCA_016869415.1 Alphaproteobacteria bacterium | reverse complement strand
AGATCGTCGAGGCGATCGCCGCGGTGCGTACCGACCCGGCGGTGGTCGACACGCTGGTCACGGTCGCCAAGCGCATCGGCTTCGCCTGCGTGCGCTGCCAGGACACGCCCGGGTTCCTGGTCAACCATGCCGGCCGCGCCTTCGGCACCGAGGCGCTACGCATCGTCCAGGAAGGTATCGCCGACACCGCGACGGTCGACCACATCCTGCGCGAGGCGGCCCAGTTCCGCATGGGGCCGTTCGAGCTCATGGACCTGACGGCGCTCGACGTCTCCTATCCCGCCATGGTGGCGATCTACGGCCAGTATTACCAGGAGCCGCGCTACCGACCCTCGCCGCTGATCGAGCGCCGCTACACGGCGGGCCTCTACGGCCGCAAGGTCGGGCGCGGCTGGTACGAGTACAAGGACGGCGCGATCGTGCGGCCGCCGGAGGGGCCGGTTCCCTCGACGCCGCCCAAACAAGTGTGGATCGGGCCGGGCGACCGGGTGATGCGCGCGGCCGTCGGCGAGCTGGCCCAGCGTGCGGGCGCGGCGGTCGACGGCACCGGCCCGGGCGACGATTCACTCTGCATCGTGCTCCCCCTCGGCGATGACGCAACGACCGCGGCCAAGGAGCTCAATCTGGACCCCAAGCGGACCGTGGCGATCGATGCCATCCACGGGCTGAAAGGCCGGCGCACGCTGATGACCACGCCGATAACCGAGCCGGCGAGGCGCGATGCGGCACATGCGCTGCTGGCCGTGGACGGCGTGCCGGTGAGCGTGATCCATGACAGTCCGGGTTTCGTCACCCAGCGCGTGGTGGCGATGATCGTCAATCTCGGCTGCGACATCGCCCAGCAACGCGTTGCCGCGCCTGCGGATATCGACACCGGCGTGAAGCTCGGCCTCGGCTATCCCGACGGACCACTGGCGCTGGGCGACAAGATAGGCCCCTCGATGGTGCTGACGATCCTCGAGCGATTGCACGCCTTCTACGGCGATCCGCGTTACCGGCCGAGCCCCTGGCTCAAGCGCCGGGCGATGCTCGGCGTATCGCTGCTCACGCCGGAAGCCTGATGGCGGGTATCCTCGACGGTCTTCGCCTGGTCGAGTGCGCGGCATTCGTCGCCGCCCCGTTGGGCGGCATGACCCTGGCGCAGCTCGGCGCCGACGTCATCCGCTGCGATCCGCCGGGCGGGGGCCTCGACCACAACCGCTGGCCGGTGACGCGCAACGGCAAGAGCCTCTACTGGTCGGGGTTGAACAAGGGCAAGCGCTCGATCGCCGTGGATACCGCCACGCCGCGCGGCCGCGAGATCGTCACCGCGCTGGCGGCGGCACCGGGGCCGCATGCCGGGCTGTTCGTCACCAACCTGCCGGCGCGCGGCTGGCTGGCCTACGAGACGCTGCGTAAGCGGCGCGCCGACCTGATCATGGTCAACATCCTCGGCAACCCGGACGGCAGCTCGGCCGTCGACTACACGGTGAACTGCGCCGCCGGATTTCCGCTGGCGACCGGGCCTACCGATCGCGACGGGCCGGTCAACCACCTGCTGCCGGCCTGGGATGCCGTGACCGGTGTCACGGCCGCTGTCGGCCTGCTTGCGGCCGAGCGGCATCGCAGCCGCACGGGCGAAGGTCAGTTGATCAAGCTGCCTCTCTCCGATGTGGCCTTCGCCATGGTCGGCAATCTCGGCCACATCGCCGAGGCGCAGGTGAACGGGGACGTCAGGCCCCGGCACGGCAACGCCCTGTTCGGCGCCTTCGGCCGCGATTTTCTCACGCGCGAAGGCCGGCGTCTCATGGTCGTCGCCATCACGGCCAAGCAGTGGCAGTCGCTGGTGGAGGCGACCGGGCTGGCGGCCGAGATCCGCGCCCTACAGGCGGAGCGCCAGCTCGATTTCAGGCGCGAGGGCGACCGCTTCCTCGGCCGCGACGCACTGTTTCCGCTCTTCGAGCGCTGGATCGCCTCCCGCGATCTGGCCGACGTGGCCAAGGCCTTCGACCGGCTGGCCGTGTGCTGGGGCCGCTACCGCGATTTCGGCGATCTGGTTGCCAACGATCCGCGCTGCTCGCCGGCCAATCCGATGTTCCGGCTCGTCGACCAGCCGGGCATCGGGCGTTATCTGATGCCCGGCTCGCCGCTCGATTTCTCTGCGGTGGAGCGCTTGCCGCCGGCCCCGGCGCCGCTGCTCGGCCAGCACACGGACGAGATCCTGGCCGGAGTGCTGGGTCTCAGCTCAGGCCAGATCGGCGAGCTGCACGATCGCAAGATCGTCGCCGGGCCGGAGGGCGGCTAGACCCGCTCCAGCAGCATGGCGATGCCCTGGCCTACACCGATGCACATGGTGGTGACGGCGTAGCGGCCCTTGCGCTTCTCCAGCTCGCGCGTGGCGGTGATGACCAGGCGCGCCCCGCTCATGCCCAAAGGATGACCGAGCGCGATGGCACCGCCGTTGGGGTTCACGTGCTCCGCGTCGTCGGACAGGCCGAGCATACGCAAGGTGGCGAGGCCCTGCGCGGCGAAAGCTTCGTTCAGCTCGATGACGTCGACGTTCTCGATGTCGATTCCGGCGCGCTCCAGCAGCTTCTTGGTCGCCGGCGCCGGGCCGATGCCCATGATGCGCGGGGCAACGCCGGCGGTTGCCACGGCGACCATGCGGGCGCGGGGTGTTAGCCCGTGCTTCTTCGCCGCCGCTTCCGAGGCGACGATCAGCGCGCAGGCGCCGTCGTTGACGCCCGAGGCGTTGCCGGCGGTCACCGTCCCGCCCTTGCGGAAGGGGGCGGAAAGCTTGGCCAGCGCCTCGAGGCTGGTCTCGCGTGGATGCTCGTCGCGATCGACGATGGTCGGCTCGCCCTTGCGCGAGGGGATGGCCACCGGGACGATCTCGTCCTTGAAGCGGCCGGAATTGATGGCGGCGAGGGCGCGCTGCTGGCTGCGCAGCGCGAAGGCGTCCTGGTCGGCGCGGCTGACCTGGAACTCCTCGGCCACGTTCTCTGCCGTCTCGGGCATCGAATCGATGCCGTATTTGTCGGCCATCAGCTTGTTGACGAAACGCCAGCCGATGGTCGTGTCGTAGATCTCTGCGTTCCTCGAGAAAGCCGCATCGGCCTTCGGCATGACGAAAGGCGCGCGGCTCATGCTCTCGACACCGCCGGCAATGCCGAACTCGGCCTCGCCGGCCTTGATGGCGCGGGCCACGGTGCCGACCGCGTCCATGCCAGAGCCGCAGAGGCGGTTGATTGTGGCGCCGGGAACGGTGTCGGGCAGGCCGGCGAGCAGGGTGGCCATGCGGGCCACGTTGCGGTTGTCCTCGCCCGCGCCGTTGGCGCAGCCCATGATGACGTCGTCGAGAGCCGCCCAGTTCGCCTTGGGATTGCGCTCCGTCAACGAGCGGATGGCGTGCGCCAGCAAATTGTCGGGGCGCACCGAGGACAGCGAACCGCCGTAACGGCCGATCGGGGTACGGACGGCATCGCAGATGAAGGCTTCAGGCATGGCGCTCTCGTTGGTGGCTGTTGGCGGGGCAGAAACAAAC
>VGEI01000406.1 GCA_016869415.1 Alphaproteobacteria bacterium | reverse complement strand
GGCTAGGCGCGGGCAGCAGGAAGGCCGGGATCTTGAAGAGCCGGACGGAGAGCTCCCAGAGGAACAGGCCGGCGAGGCCGCTGATCACGGGATAGAGCACGGCGTTCGCCTTGCGGCTGCGCTCGGCGCGTAGGCGTGCCTCGGCGGCGAGCCGGCGGCGCTCCAGGGGATCGGCCGCAGCACTCATCCGACCAGTACTCCCGCCTGCTCGAAATGCACGCGGATGCGGCGCGTGATGTCGACGAATTCCGGATCCTCGCGCAGGCTGAGACGGCGCGGCTGGGCGAAGGGCACGCGGATGTCGTCGAGGACGCGCCCCGGCCGGGCCGACATGACGATCACCCGGTCGGAGAGATAGACCGCCTCGAGGATGCTATGGGTGATGAGCAGCGTGGTGACATGGGCGCTGGCCTGCACCTGCTGCAGGGTGACGTTCATCTGGTCGCGGGTCAGCGCGTCGAGGGCGCTGAACGGCTCGTCGAGCAGCAGCATCGAGGGGCTGCAGAGCAGGGCGCGGGCGATGGCCACGCGCTGGCGCATGCCGCCTGACAGCTCCCAGGGAAAGCGGTCGGCGAAATCGGCGACGCCGAGCTGCGACAGCAGCTCCCGGGCGCGGCGGCGCGCCGCGGCGAGATCGACCTTCTTGAGTTCCGCCGGCAGCAGCACGTTGTCGATCACCGTGCGCCAGTCGAGCAGCAGGTCGCGTTGGAAGACGATGCCGACATCGGTAATCGGCTGGCTGACCGCCCTGCCGGAGACGGTGACCTCGCCGCTGGTATAGTCGTCGAGGCCGGCGATCAGCCGCAGCAGCGTCGACTTGCCGCAGCCGCTCGGTCCGACGACGGCCAGCGTCTCGCCCGGCGCCATGGCGAAGGAGATCGGCCCAAGCGCATCGACGTCGCCCTGGGCGGCGAAATACGTCTTCTGGACGTTGCTGAGAACGACAGCGTTCATACCGAGGCGCGCCTGCTCACTGGGCGGCGGCGCTGTTTACATTACCAGTAGCCGAAGCAGGCTCGAAGGCCTCGCTGAACAGCCGCAGCCAGTTACCGCCAAGGATCTTCGCCGCCTCGGCATCGCTGAAGCCGCGTTTGGCCAGCCCTTCTCGGATGTTCGGGAAATCGGCCGGCGAGCGGAACCAGTCCTGCCAGCCCTCGTGCGAGGCCTTGACCATCTGCGCCGCCGGGGCGCTCTCGCGTGACCAGCGGGCGTAGCGCCACCAGGTGCGGATGGTCGGCGGATGGCCGGGGCAGTAGTCGGTGCCGAAGCCGACATGGTCGACGCCGATCCGGTCGACGACCCAGGCCACCATGTCGCAGAACTCCTCCAGCGTCGTGTCCAGCCCACGCTTGGTCATGTGGCGGTTGGGGCTGAGACCGATGACACCCTTACGCGCCCCCAGGAGCTTGATCGCCTCGGTGGTCTTGAGCCGGCCGGCGCCGAAGGTCGGGCTGCCGACATATTCGCGCGGATTGGCGTGGGTGATTGAGACCGGGCGGGAGGACTGCTCGATACCCTCGACCGTCGTGCGCTCGCCGCAATGCGACAGGTCGATGAGGATGCCGAGCTTGTTCATCTCCTCGATGGCCTTGCGGCCGAAGCGCGAGGAGATGCCCATGTCTTTCTCCTCCCAGTACCCTGCACCGATGTAGTTCTGCAGGTTGTAGGTGAGCTGCATGATGCAGACACCGGCGTCGCGAAAGGCGCCGAACAGCTCGATGTCATGCTCGACCGGGGCGGTATTCTGGAAGCCGAAGACGACCGCGGTGCGGCCCTCGCCGGCGATGCGCTCGATATCGGCGCCCGAGGTCGCCAGTTCGGCCAAGTCGCTGTTCTCCTGCAGCACGCGCCGGTACTTGGCGATGTAGGACTGGGTCTCGCGGGCGTTCTCCCAGATGGCCAGCGTGATGTGCACACAGCCCACGCCCCCGGCCTTCCACAGCTCGAACCAGCGCCGCTCGGGCGTGGGGATCTGCAGGGCGTCGACGATCAGCGGACCGCGCTTGCTCATGTCAGCGCCAGTCGCGGACCGCCGAGCGCGTAGACATGCCCATGGACGGTCGGTCGACGATGAAAATGCGTGCTGCAGAAGCGCCGCGGCCGGGCGCGTGGACGGCGGCTCTTGCGGGATTCGAGGCGGGCGATGCGATGCGCCGGCCAGCGGCTGATGGTGCTGCGCCGGCGGAAACGGCTGTGGCCTGATTGCGAGATGTGCCCCACTCTGATCCTCTCTGTTAACGATTTCTGTTATCGATTTCAGAAACCGTAACGGCGGCGCCGATGGGGGTCAAACGCCGGCGGATTGCCGCCGACGATAGCCGTCGTGCTAGCATCCGCGCGCCGAAATCCGAGGAGGACATTCATGCTGCTGCACAGGCTGTTGGCTACGCTGCTGGCCGCTATCGCACTTGCCGGCCCGGCGCTGGCGCAGGACCAGCCTTTGCGCGTCATCCTCGGCTTCCCGGCGGGAGCCGGCGCCGACACCATCACCCGCCTAGTCGCCGACAAGATGCGCGGCACCCTGGGCCGGCCGGTGGTGGTGGAGAACCGGGCCGGTGCCGGCGGCATCCTGGCCAACGAGGTGGTCAAAGGTTCCAAGCCCGACGGCAACACCGTGCTGATGACGCCGTTTGCCACTATGGTGGCCTACCCGCATTCCTATTCGAAGCTGAGCTACGACCCGTTCACCGATTTCCTGCCGGTGGCGCATGTGGCGAGCTTCCAGCTGGCGCTCGGCGTCGGCGCCAAGGTGCCGGCCACGACCGTCGCCGAGTACGTGGCGCTGGCCAAGACCGGCGGCCAGTACACCAACTACGCTTCGGCCAGCGCCGGCAGTCTGCCGCATTTCTTCGGCGTGATGTTCGCGCGTGCCGCCGGGCTCGAGCTCACCCATGTGCCCTATCGCGGCTCGGCGCCGGTGCTCCAGGCCCTGGTCGGCGGCGAAATTCCGGCCGCCATGCTGGTGCTCGCCGATATCGGAGCGCTGGCGCAGGCCGGCCAGGCCCGCGTGCTTGCTGTCTCCGGTGCGAAGCGCGCACCCGGCGCACCCGATATCCCGACCTTCAAGGAGGCGGGCTACGATATCGAGGGCACGGCCTGGTACGCCATGTTTGCCCCGGCTGGCACACCGAAGGAGATCGTCGACCGCATCGCCAAGGCGGCGGTCGACGCGACACTCGCCGCCGATACCAAGCCGCGCATTGAGGCGATGAATCTCGAGCCGACCGGGCTGGGCCCCGCCGATCTCGCGCGCATTCTCAAGGCCGACTACGACCGCTGGGGACCGGTGATCCGCGCCTCAGGCTTCAAGGCGGACTGACAGGCGCCAATCCACGTGCCCCGGCCCAATTTCGTCTTCATCCTGGCCGACGATCTCGGCTACGCCGATCTCGGCTGCTACGGCGCACGCGGCGACGTCTCGCCGTCGCTCGACCGCCTGGCGGCCGAGGGGCTGCGCTTCACCGACGGTTACGCCAATTCGCCGGTTTGTTCGCCGACGCGCTTCGCGCTGATGACCGGGCGCTACCAGTACC
>VGEI01000405.1 GCA_016869415.1 Alphaproteobacteria bacterium | reverse complement strand
CGCAGGCCGCGGCGCAGCCCCAGCCCCGTCGTCGGCTCGGAGCGCAGACCGGCGGCAGCGGCATTGTCAGGCGTAGGCGTCATACGCAACTCCGGAATCTCGGTTGTGATGGAAAATCTGCGGCGACACCGCGGCGGCTCAGCTCTTGATGTCGAGCATCGCGTCCTGCATCTCGTCGGCCGCCTGCACGACCTTCAGGCTGGCTTCGAAGGCGCGCTGCGCCGAGAGGGCGTCCACACGCTGCCCGGCAAGATCGACATTGGGGCGGCCGACCAGGCCGTTCTCGTCAGCGAGAGGCGAGTCGCCGCCCGCTGCCGCCAGCGTCGCCGGGTCGACGGCCCGGAACTCCGCCTTCACACCGCCGCCGGTCTGCGCGCTCTGGCTGGACAAGCAGCGGCGGAAGGCCGGGGCGTCGCCCTCTTTGGGCGCCAGGCGTGAAAGGTTGCCGGCGTTGGCGGTGTTCGTGGCCGCCGCTTCGGTGCGCCGCACGGCGGCGAGCATACCGGACAGGGCGGTACGCAGGATCGGTTCGCTCATGTACCTAATACTAAAGGGGCGTGACGGGCCGGCCAAGCTGGCGCGGCAAGCGGTCAGACGGCGATGTTGAGCTGGGTACCGCGCGGCCCGTCGGCCAGGGGCTGGTTGACGCCACGCTGTTCGGGCGGCGCCAGTACAGGCTCGCGGGCCGCCGCTAGCGCTTCCGCCTGGCGGGGGCTCGTCAGTCCAGACTGGGCCTTCTGCACGTCGGCGCAGCTGTAGCAGGGGATGCCGTTGACCATTTCCATCGCCCGGCTGTTTAGCCTGCCTGCCGGGGCTTCGGCTCTCACATCGCCGTGCTTCACGGCTCCGTGATATCAAGGGCTTAAGCTTGAGCCTGGGCGCCTTGACGGGGCCGGCGCAAAGCCTTAGGTTCCGCCCGCTTTCAAGGGACAAATCAGCCCCTTGGGCCCTTTTCCGGGTCTCCCCCAGTCCGCGTGATCGCGCACTGGGGCCAACGTGTTTTTGGGTTTTGATGTTCGACTCGCTGACCAAACGCCTGGGCGACGTCTTCGACAAGCTGCGCAAGCGCGGCGCGCTGGGCGAAGCGGATGTCGACGCGGCCCTGCGCGAGGTGCGCGTGGCGCTGCTCGAGGCCGACGTGGCGCTCGATGTGGTCAAGGACTTCATCGCCCAGGTGAAGCTGGCAGCCATCGGCCAGGAAGTGATCCGCAGCGTCACGCCGGGCCAGATGGTAGTGAAGGTCGTTCACGACCAGCTGGTAGCGACGCTCGGCTCCGTGGCGTCGGAAATCAATCTGCGCGCGACACCGCCGGTCCCCATCCTGATGGTCGGCCTGCAGGGCTCCGGCAAGACGACGACCACCGCCAAGCTCGCCAAGCGCCTGTTCGAGCACGACAAGAAAAAAGTGCTGATGGCCTCGCTCGACACGCGGCGCCCGGCGGCGCAGGAGCAGCTTGCCGTGCTGGGCACGCAGGTCTCCGTCGCCACCCTTCCCATCATCGCCGGCCAGCAGCCGGTGGAGATTGCCCGGCGCGCGATGGATGTCGGCGCCAAGGAAGGCTACGACGTCGTCCTGCTCGACACCGCCGGCCGCCTGGCGATCGACGAGGAGCTGATGGCCGAAGCCGCGGCGGTACGCCAGGCCGTCAATCCGGCCGAGACGCTGCTGGTCGCCGACGCCATGACCGGCCAGGACGCAGTCAACCTCGCCCGCGCCTTCAACGAGAAGATCGGCGTCACCGGCATCGTGCTGACCCGCGTGGACGGCGACGCACGCGGCGGTGCCGCCCTCTCCATGCGCGCCGTCACCGGCCGCCCGATCAAGCTCATCGGTATCGGCGAGAAGCTCGACGCGCTCGACAATTTCCATCCCGACCGCATCGCCGGCCGCATCCTCGGCATGGGTGACATCGTCGGCCTGGTCGAGAAGGCGGCCGAGACGGTCGAGCGCGAGGAAGCCGAAAAGCTCGCCCGCAAGGTGCAGAAGGGCGAGTTCGACTTCGAGGACATGGCCGCACAGCTCAAGCAGCTGCGCAAGATGGGCGGCCTCTCCAGCATGATGAACATGCTGCCCGGCATCGGAAAGATGCAGAAGCAGATCGCCGAGGCAAAGATCGACGACAAGCTGGTGCGCCGGCAGGAGGCGATCATCTCGTCGATGACGCCGAAGGAGCGGCGCTATCCCAAGCTGCTCAACGCCAATCGCAAGAAGCGCATCGCCGCCGGCTCGGGCACCTCGGTCGAGGACATCAACAAGCTGGTCAAGCAGTTCATGGAAATGGGCCGCATGGTCAAGCAGGTGTCGAAGCTCGGCCAGAAGGGTTTGGCGCGGGCCGGCATGGCCTCGCTGTTCCGGAGATAGGCCGATGCTCGACCACATCTCCGTCGCAGTCACCGATATCGCCAAGGCGCGCAGCTTCTACGACGCCGTGCTCGGCACACTGGGCTATTCGCGCCTGATGAATTTCGGCGAGGGCGGCCGGGAGTATTCCGGCTACGGCGTTCCCCAGATTCCGGCCTTCTGGATCTACGGAGGCTATGGCGCCGTGACGCCGGGCACCGGCGCTCATGTCGCCTTCGTGGCGCCCGACCGGCCGGCCGTCGATGCCTTCCACCGCGAGGCGCTGGCGCGTGGCGGTCGGGACGAAGGCAAACCCGGCCCACGCCCCGAGTATCACGCCAACTACTACGGCGCGTTCGTCTTCGATCCCGACGGCCACAAGCTCGAAGCCGTGTGCCACAAGCCGGGAAAATTCGAAGACCAGTTCAAGAGTTGAGTTTCACGCTTTAACGACGTTTCACGGAATCACAGAAAGGACCATTCCACCGATGGCAACAAAGATCCGCATGTCACGGGCCGGCGCCAAGAACCGGCCGTTCTTCAAGATCGTCGTGGCCGACAGCCGCAGCCCGCGCGACGGCCGCTTCCTCGAGAAGCTCGGGACCTACAACCCGCTGCTCGAGAAGGGCAACCCGGAGCGCGTGGTGCTCAACGTCGAGCGCATCAAGTACTGGCTGTCGGTCGGCGCCAAGCCGTCCGACCGCATCGCGCGCTTTCTGCACGAGGCCAATCTCGGGCCGAAGCCGGTAATCCACGAGACGCCGAAGAAGAGCGCGCCCAAGGCCAAGGCCCAGGAGCGCGCCAAGGCCGCCGCGGCGGCCGGTGAGGCGAAGGAGGCCGCGGCCTGAGCAGCCCGCGCAAAATCCTCCTCGGCGCCATAGCCGGCGCGCATGGGGTGCGCGGCGAGGTGAAGCTCAAGAGCTTTACCGCCGATCCCAGGGCGATCGCCAAATACGGCGCGGTCGAGGACGAGAGCGGGACGCGCAGCTTCACGGTGAAGCTGCGCGGCGAGGTGCGGGGCCTGCTGATCGCCCGGCTTTCGGGTGTCGAGGACCGCAACGCGGCGGATGCGCTCAAGGGGCTCAGGCTCTATGTCGGGCGCGACCGCCTGCCGAAGCCGAAGAAAGGCGAGTGGTATGCCGCCGATCTGGTCGGGCTTCGGGTGGAGAGGCGGGACGGCAGTGCGATGGGCCGG
>VGEI01000404.1 GCA_016869415.1 Alphaproteobacteria bacterium | reverse complement strand
GCAGGTGGAGAATGTTGGGCGGACTGCCGGCGGCGAAACGCACGGTGAGCTGCCGGACGTACTGCGCGAAGGGGATCTGCTGGATCTTGACCGTGACGCCGGGATTTCTCTGCTCGTAGGCAGCGATCAGATCCTTCCACCAGGTGGAGACTCCCGGCTCCTCGGCCTGCCAATTCGGGAAGTCCAGCACCGACTGGGCCGAGGCGGGGCCGGTCAGCATCAGCATGCCGAGACCGAGGCTGAGGGCAAGGCGACGAGAGATCATGGTCTCCTCCAGGATAGGCTTTTGAGCATAGCGCGCTTCAGGCGGCAACGGCATGCCGCAGCAGTTCCTGGGTCGGTACGACACCATGACCGGGTCCGGCGGGCAGCTCGTAGAAGCCGGCTGCGCAGGTCATCGTTGTCCGGGTCAGCGGCAGGTAGCGGTCGAAGATCGAGTGTTGGTATTCGTGCCAAGGCAGGTTGGGCAGTGTCGCGGCCACCTGCAAGCTGGCGGCGATGAAGATGCCCACACTGCCCGCGGCGTGTGGGATGACGGCACAGCCACTCGCCTCGGCCATGCGGCCGATGGCCTGGAACTGCGTGACGCCGGTATGGCCCATCTCCGGCTGGACGATGCGCATGCAGTCCCGCGCGAAGCGCGGCTGGAATTCGTGGATCGTGCGCAGCTCCTCGCCCAGAGCAACCGGCATCGGCGCGTGGGTGGCCACTTTCGCCTGTCCCTCGATGTCTTCTGGCTTGCAGGGGGCTTCGATGAAGGCCAGGCGATAGGGGGCGAGCTCGCCCGCCAGCCGGATCGCCTCCTCGGCCGTGTACTTCCAGTGCAGGTCGACCATGATCTCGATGTCGGGACCGAGTCCTTCGCGCAGGGCCCGGGCCTCGGCGATCACGCCTTCATGCGAGACGACCGCGGCAAACTTCAGCGCGCGATAGCCCTTGCCGACCCACTCCCGGGCCAGGTCGACGCGTTCGGCGAGCGTCGCTCTCGGCAGCCCCGAAACGTAGGCTGGGATCCGCGTGCGCCTTGCCCCGCCGAGCAGCTCGGCGATCGAGCGGTTCTCGATGCGGCCCCGGAGGTCCCAAAGCGCGATGTCGACGGCCGCGATGGCGTCGACATAGAACCCCCCGAAATGACCGCGCACCCGCATCAGGTCGTAGAGGTCGTCCCAGATCGAGGCGGCGTCGCGCGGGTCACGGCCGGCCACGACCGGGGCCAGCACGTCGTTGATGATCTCAGTCACCGCCTTGGGCGCCACGATGCCGTAAGTCTCGCCCCAGCCCACCGTACCGTCTGCGGCGGTGATCTTCACCAGCACGGTCCGGTCGACGGTGGGATAGATCGTCCGGTTACCGCGGCGGACGAAATAGCCGCGCGGGTTCGGCTGCTCGTCAGCCGCCAGTGGCCCGAGATAGGGCACGTCGCGCGGCAACGTGACGATGAAGCACTCGACCTGCGTGACGCGGGCCACGGCCGGCACTAGCCAGGCAGCTTCAGCAGATCGCCAAGCTCGGCCAGCATCGCCTCGAGTTCCCGGTGGTCGCCGGGATCGAGCTTGGGGCCCGGGGCGCGAACCTGCGTGGCCGCAATCACGCCGCGCCGGCGCAGCACTTCCTTGGTCATGGCCATGCGGAACACGGCCTGGAAGTTCAGCAGGGGCAGCATGCGGTTGAAGAGACGGCGGACCTCGGCGGCATCGCCCTGGCGATGCGCCTTGAACTGGCGGACATGGAGGTCGACGAGCTCGCAGGCGGGCATGGTGCCGGCAGCGCCCCGCGCCAGCTCGTCGGTGATGTAGCGTCCCCCAGCACCGCCGAAGACCGCCAGCATACCCTTGGGCCGCAGCGCCAGGAGGGCGCCGATGCGCTGCCCGCAGGGCATCACCTCTTCCTTGACGTAGGGGATGCCGGGCACGCGCTCGATCAGTGCCGCCACCTGTTCCATGGTCAGGGCACAACCGGTCGGCGGCGCCTGATTCTGCAGCATCACCGGAACGCCGGCCGCCGCCACCGTGCGATAGAAGTTCTCGATGGCGTTCATGTCGCCCTTCATGCTGGACGGCGCCATCGCCATGACCGCCGCGGCGCCGAGTTGCCGGGCCTGCTCGGCATAGGCGGCCGATTCGGCGGCAGTGGCTGCCGATACTCCGACGACCAGCGGCACTCGGCCGCGGTTGGCGCGGGCGACGACCTCGACCAGACGCCGACGCTCGCCGGGCTGGAGGGTTTCGAACTCGCTGGCGACGCCGGGAAAGACCAGGCCGTCGGCGCCCGCGGTGACGATGAATTCGACGACCTGCTCCAGATCCCGCTCGTCGGGCGATCCGTCCGTGCGAAACGGAGTGGCGACGATCGGCAGCACCCCGCCAAGGGCCTTATTCGAAGCGGAATCCGGGCTTGCGCGCTCCATTTCGTCGACGACCTCGTCCTTGCTTATGGTCTCGTCTGCGCCGTTTCGTTCGGGCGACCGGCTAGGGGATGATAGCGGCTCGCGGCAAGGTTTGAAACGCTGCTCCGCCAGGGCGCATCCGGAGGCACGATCGGCGCGTATAAGCGGCATGGATGTCTTTACCCGACGCCGGGCGCGGCATCTCTGGCAGCGTCGCCGGCTTCTGCTCGGCCTGCTGACGAGTGGTGCTCTGTTGACCGGCTGCACTCCGACCCGGCTGGTCGATGCGCTGACGCCGGAAGGGGGCTACGCGCGCGATCGCGACATCGCCTATGGCGACCGGCCGCGGCAGCGCCTCGACATCTATCGGCCTGCCGCCGACACAAACGGTCCGATCGTAGTCTTTTTCTACGGCGGCAGTTGGCGCACCGGCGGCAAGGGTGGCTACCGCTTCGTCGGCGAGCAGCTGACCCGCCACGGCATTACAGTCGTCGTACCGGACTATCGCCTGTATCCCGAGGTCGCCTTTCCCGCCTTTGTCGAGGACGGTGCGCAGGCGTTACGCTGGGTGCAGGACAATCTCGCCACAAACGGTGGAGGCGAGCGGCGGGTCTTCGTCATGGGCCATTCCGCCGGTGCGCATATCGCCGCCCTGCTAGCGCTCGACCGACGTTACGGAGCTGTGGCTGGCGTGAAACCCGGCACGATCGCCGGGCTGGTGGGCATCTCCGGGCCTTACGATTTTCTGCCGCTGACGTCGCCGCGCACACGCGCGGTCTTTGGGCCGCTGGCGGACGATCCGGTCATATTGCCTATGACCTTTGCCGGGGCTGCGGCGCCGCCGGCGCTGCTGATCCACGGTGGCACCGACAGGACCGTCTATCCGCGCAACTCGGAGAACCTGGCCGGCGCGCTGCTGCGCAGTGGCGTACCGGTGCGCCTGGCCCTTTACGATGACCGCGGCCATGTCGACATCATGCTCGGCCTGTCCTCGGCGCTCGATAGCGACGGCAGGTTGATGGGCGACCTCCTCGAATTCACGGCAGTCCGGCGCTAAGCAGATTCAGTGGGGATGGCCGGCCCAGCGAACCCGGCTTAACATGGGGTATCTACCGCCGAAGGGGTCCCCATGACGAGACTTCCGCTGATTTTTTC
>VGEI01000403.1 GCA_016869415.1 Alphaproteobacteria bacterium | reverse complement strand
CGCCGGGTTGCAGAAAAAGGCGAACCTTCCATGAAAGCCATCTTCGTCCTGTTTGATTCGCTGATGCGCCCGGCCCTGGGCTGCTACGGCTTCGACCATGTGAAGACGCCGAATTTCGACCGCTTCTCCCGGCGGGCGGTAACCTTCGACACGCATTTCGTCGGCAGCCTGCCCTGCATGCCGGCGCGCCGCGACATCCACTCCGGACGGCTCAATTTCCTGCACCGCAGCTGGGGCCCGCTCGAGCCTTTCGACAACTCGTTCCCCGAAATCATGCGCGAAGGGAAGATCCACACCCATCTGGTGACCGACCACCTGCACTATTTCGAGGACGGCGGCTCGACCTATCACGGGCGTTTCCGCACTTATGACTTCATTCGCGGCCAGGAATACGACCCGTGGAAGGCCATGGTGCAGCCGCCGCTGGAGCGCTTCCGCGAGAAATACTCGGCCAAGCACTACGATCTGTCGGACGGCTGTGAATTCAAGAACTGGAAGAAGATGCAGCACGCGATCAACTGCGAATTCATGCAGGAGGAGAAGGACTTTCCCCTCACCCGCTGCTTCGACAGCGCCTTCGAGTTCCTGAAGTACAACGACCGGGCCGACAACTGGTTCATGATGCTCGAGTGCTTCGATCCGCACGAGCCCTTTCATGCCCCCCACCGGTTCAAGGAGCCTTACCAGACCGGCTGGAACGGCGGCATCCTCGACTGGCCCTACTACGAGATGGTCAACAACAGCAGTGCCGAGATCGCCGAGATCCGAGCCAACTACGCGGCGCTGCTCAGCGCCTGCGACCACTACTTCGGCAAGCTGCTCGACTATTTTGACCGCAACAATCTGTGGGAGGACACGGCACTGATCCTCTCCACCGATCACGGCTTCCTGCTCGGCGAGCATGATTGGTGGGGCAAGAATCTGCAGCCCTACTACACCGAGATCTCGCACATCCCGCTGATCGTCCATCATCCGAAGTTCCGGGCCCATGCCGGAGCTCGGCGGCGCGCTGTCACCCAGACCATGGACCTGATGCCGACCCTGCTCGACATTTTCGATCTGCCGGTCCCGGAAGAGGTGCAAGGCCGCTCCCTGGTGCCGCTGCTGCGCGAGGACAAGCCGGTCCGCGACGTGGCGATCTTCGGCATGTTCGGCGGGCCGATTGGCGCCACCGATGGGCGCTACACCTACTACCTCTACCCCAAAGACCTCTACGCACCGGGACTCTACGAGTACACGCTGATGCCTATGCATCTGCACACGCTGTTCACGGCCGCAGAGATGAAGACGGCGAAGCTGCGCGAAGCCTTCGATTTCACCAAGGGCATGCCGATCCTGCAGATCGACGCGCTCATGGATGCGCGGCGCATTCCGATCCACGACAACAAGAAGTTCGAATCGGGCGTCGGCACGACACTCTTCGACCTGCAGACCGATCCCAAGCAACAGAAGCCGTTCCGCGACGCCGGCATCGAGCGGCGCTTCCATACCTCCATGGCACGGATCATGCGCGAGCATGACACGCCCCTGGAGATCTACGGCCGCTACGGCATCGACCCGGCCCTGGCCGGTATCAAGGAGCCGGTGCGGGCCTAGTTTGCTTTGAGCCTCGCCGCACCGTCGGCAAGGTAGTCGATCAGGCTGCGCACCGGTGCCATCTCGGCCAGCGAGCGGTGGCAGAGCGCGCCGGAGGCAAAGGATCGGATGTCCTGCCGGAACGGCAGCGCGACAAGGCCCAGCTCCGACGCAGCGGAAAGCAGCGGCCCGGCAAGGCAGGCAAGATAGGGCCCAGCCTTGAGCAGATGCACGACCGCCAGCAGCGAGGTAGCGCGCACCGCAAGACGGGGGGGCGCACAGCGCTGTGCCCGAAGCAGCGCTTGCAGGCGGCTGCTGGTGTCGGGGTCATCCTGGTATTCGACCCAGGGATAGCGCGTCAGATCCAGCGCCGAAACGTGCCGCGCCCTGGCAAGCGGATGGCGCCGGCCGGCGCAGATGCGCATGGAGACTTGCAGCAGATCGTGGAAGACGACGAAAGGCGGCAGTTCCTCGGCATCCGGCCCGGCGCTGAAGACAACATCGAGATCGCCGCGGAACAGCTTTGGATGGGTGACGGTGTTGACGCCGACTTCCAGCTCGATGCGCAGGTCGGGGAAATCCTTCTGCAGGCGCGCCAACGCCTTAGGCACCAGGGTCACTCCCCAGAACGGCCCCGCTCCCACCCGCAAGACGCCGGCATGGCCGCTCTGCACCGAACGGATCTCCGCCTCGGCAAAGCGCAGCTCGGCCTCCACCAGCTTGGCGTGGCGCAGCAGACGCTCGCCGAAACCGGTCAGGTTCATACCGCGCGGATGGCGGGTGAAGAGCTCGACGCCGAGCTCGCCCTCGAGCTTGCGGATGTGCTTGGTCAGGGCCGGCTGGCTCAGCCCCAGCTGCTTTGCTGCGGCATTGAGATTGCCCTCGCGTGCTACCGCAAGGAAATGGCGAAGACGATCGGCGTTACGCAGCATCGGCATAACCTTTAGTTATCGATAAGGCCAGAATAAGAATTTTACATCATTTCGGGCACTTGCCACACTTTCGGGCAATGGCGGCCCGGCGGGCCGCGCAACGTCAACAGGGGGAGGAATGCCATGATGCGGCAAGGTGTGGTGCAGGCGCTTGCGCTGGCGGCTGGGTTGATCGCCGGTGGATCGGCGGTGGCGCAGCAACCCTTTGCCGATGTCGGCCGGCAGCCGCCGATCACCATCCTGATAAACTCCTCGCCCTGGTACGCCGGCTTCGAGCACGTGGTCCAGCTCTACGAGAAACAGACCGGCAACAAGGTCAACCTCGACGTCACCCCCTTCGGCGGCATGCTGGAGAAGGCGCGCAACGCGGTACGCAGCGGCACCAGCCCCTACGATATCGTCAATCTCGACACGCAATGGACGATCGAGTTCTACGCCGGCGGGTTCCTGACGCCGCTTAAAGAGATCGATCCGCGCTTCGAGCTGCCCGCCGAGGTGATGACCTACAACGATTCCGGCTACTGGAACGAAGCGAAGAAGTGGCGCACGCGCGACGGCGGCACGCTGATGAGCTATTCGCCCAACGGCAATGTGCACCTGTTCATGTACCGCGCCGACCTGTTCCAGGCGGCCGGACTGAAGGCGCCGGAGACCTGGGACGACGTGTCGGGCGCCTGCACCAAGCTGCAGCAGCCGGGCCGCGTCTACGGCTTCGCCATACGCGGCGAACGCGGCAACGCCATCCGCTACGACTGGATGCCCTTCATGCTCGGCAAGGGCGCCACCGTCGCCCGGGACCCGCAGAACGGCGACTTCACCGTGGTCGTCAACAGCCCGCAAGCCAAGCAGGCGCTCGACATATTTATCGACCTGTTGAAGCGCTGCGGCCCGCCCAACCACGGCGCGCTCGGCCAGGCCGACGTCATCCAGCTGCTGGCCACAGGCCGCGCCGCCCAGGGCATGGTCGTGGTCGCCGCTTGGTCGAGTTTCGACGACCCGACCAAGTCGACCGTGGTTGGAAAGATCAACGCCGCTGTC
>VGEI01000402.1 GCA_016869415.1 Alphaproteobacteria bacterium | reverse complement strand
GCCGGTGCCGGTGACGCGCTCAAACAGGCTCGGCAGGCGACGCCGGGGCGGCGCCTCGCGCGGGGCCGCCTGGGCGTTCGCCATGTCGGCCGCGTTGAACGCATTGAGCGGTGCCATGCGAGTAGCCGCCGGGTTGGCGATACGCGGCTCCGGCGTCGGCTCCATCGCCCGCGGGGCGATGAAGGCTGGCTCGATGCGGGGTGCCGGAGCCGGTGCGGCGGCGACCGGTACCACCGCCGCGACCGTGTCGATGACCGGTGCCGGCGCGGCAGGGGCCATCACCGGTGCTGCTTCGGCAACCGCCGGGGCGGGCGTCGGCAAGGGCGTCGCAGCCACCGGCGCGGCCGGCGCGAAAGCCGGCTGCTGAGCGGCCTGGGCGACGACCGGTGCCGGAGCGGCCGGCTGGAAGCTCGGCTCGATCTTGCGCGCCGTTGCTTCCGCCGCCCGCGGCACGCTGGCCGGGCGCGGTGCCCGGTTGACCAGCGAGACGACCGTCGGCTTCGGCTCGGCCATCGCCTCGGCGTCGATGCCCGTGGCCACCACCGATACGCGGATGCGTCCGTTGAGGCTCTCGTCGAGCGCCGAGCCGAAGATGATGCGCGCCTCGGGGTCGACCTGGTCGCGGATCAGGTTGGCCGCCTCGTCGACCTCGAACAGCGTCATGTCGAGGCCGCCTGTGATGTTGATCAGCACGCCCTTGGCGCCCTTCATCGACACGTCGTCGAGCAGCGGGTTGGAGATGGCCTTCTGCGCTGCCTCGCGCGAGCGGTCGTCGCCCTCGGCTTCGCCCGTGCCCATCATCGCCTTGCCCATCTCGGCCATCACCGAACGGACATCGGCGAAATCGAGATTGATCAGGCCGGGGTTGACCATCAGGTCGGTGACGCCGCGCACACCCGAGTAGAGGACGTCATCCGCCATCTTGAAGGCATCGGCGAAGGTCGTCCGCTCGTTGGCCACGCGGAACAGGTTCTGGTTGGGGATGATGATCAGCGTGTCGACCACGCCCGCCAGCTCCTCGATGCCGCCTTCGGCCAGCCGCATGCGGTGCGTGCCCTCGAAGTGGAAGGGCTTGGTCACCACGCCGACTGTCAGGATGCCCTGCTCGCGGCAGGCCCGGGCGATCACCGGTGCCGCACCCGTACCCGTGCCGCCGCCCATGCCGGCGGCGATGAAGGCCATGTGCGAACCCTCGACATGCTCGAGGATGTCGGCCAGCGCTTCCTCGGCCGCCGCGCGCCCGATCTCAGGCCGCGAGCCTGCGCCGAGGCCCTGGGTGATGCCGATGCCGAGCTGTACGCGCCGTTCGGCGAGCGAGCCAGTCAGCGCTTGGGCATCGGTATTGCAGACCACGAAGTCCACGCCCTCGAGCTTGGCGCGGATCATGTTGTTGACGGCATTGCCACCCGCCCCGCCGCAACCGATCACGGTGATGCGGGGCTTAAGCTCATGCTCCGGTGCAGGCATTGAAAGATTGATTGTCATTGTCGCCTCCAGTTTTGACTCGTCAATTCATCGGCCGGGAAGCCGCCCGGCGCGGGTTCGGGTTGAAAGAGTTGGGTCCCGGTGAATCGCGGGGACCGCGGCTGATTCTCATCTCGCGCATTACAGGTTCTCCCGGAGCCAGAGTCCGACCCGGGCAAACCAGCCCCCGGCCGACGCGTCGGACGCGCTCGCCGGCCGGAGGGTTTCGCTGTGCTGATGCAGGGAAAAGGCAACGAGGCCGGCGCAGGTGGCGAAGGCAGGCCCCGCCGTCTGATCGGCGAGGCCGGGCAGCCGTACCGGCCGGCCGAGCCTTACCTGCTTGTCGAGAACCATGCCGGCGAGATCGCGCACGCCTTGCAGCTGCGAAGCGCCACCGGTGAGCACGACGCGTCGTCCCACCGCACGGTCGAAGCCGGCCGTGGCCAGGCGGGCGCGCACCAGTTCGAACGTCTCCTCCAGCCGCGGCTGAATGATGCTGGTGAGAATCGATTTGGGAACGTGATTCGCCTGGGCGTGCTCGTCCTCGCCGATGAGCGGCACGTCGATGATCTCGCGCTCGTCGGCCGGCGAGGCCAGCGCGCTGCCGTAGAGCGTCTTCATCCGTTCGGCATGGACCAGCGGCGTGTTGAGCCCCTGAACGATGTCGTTGGTCACGTGCATGCCGCCCAGCCGGATCATGTCCGTGTGGATGCAGTCGCCGCCGAGGAAGACGGCGACGGAGGTCGTACCGCCGCCCATGTCGATGAGCGTGGCGCCGAGCTCGAATTCGTCCTCGACCAGCACGCCGAGGCCGGCGGCGTAGGCGCTGACCACGACGTCCTCGACGTCGAGCCGGCAGCGGCCGATCGCGGCGGCGAGGTTGCGCACCGCGCCGGTGTCGGCGGTGACCAGGTGCATATTGACGCCGAGCCGGTCGCCGAACATGCCGCGCGGATCCTTGATGCCGCGGCTGCCGTCGATGGTGAAGCCGGCGGGAATGGCGTGCAGCAGGTGGCGCTCGGTATGCTGCGCCTGCGCCCGGCCCTGGCTGAGCACGCGGCGCAGATCGGCGTCGCCGATCTCGTGGCCGGCCAGGGCCACTTCCACCTTGACGGTGCGCGATTCCGGCGCGCCACCCGAGGTGTTGACGATCACCGTCTCCAGCGACTCGCCCGCCATCTGCTCGGCGGCACTGACCGCGTTGAGTATCGAGGCCTCGGCGCCTTCCAGGTCGACGATGGCGCCGTTGCGAACGCCGCGCGACACCTGGTGGCCGATGCCGATGACACGCGGGCCTTGCGGCTCCTGCTTGGCGATGAAGCAGGCGATCTTGGTCGAGCCGACGTCGAGCGCGGCGATCAGCCCGTTGCGGGGCTTCTTTTTCGTCAGCATCACGGTGTGGCCTCGCTCTTGAGGGTCATGTCGATTTCTTCTCGGTCTTGCCGCGCTTGACCGGCGGGGCTTGTGGTTCGGGGATGACGCGCACGACCAGGCGGTCGGGCAATCGCAGATCGACGTTGGTGACGTTCTTGTCGAAGAGGTTGCTGGCATGGACGGCCTCGGAGAGGCGGGCCCAGGCCGCCGCCGCGTTGATCTCCGGCAGCTGCACCTCGATGGTGCGGTCGGCGCCGGCATCAATACGCAGGTTCCAGCGGCGGTCGCCGACGCGGACCGCGGCAACCACCCGGCGCTGCAGCTCGGGCTCGGTCCGCAGCAGGGCGAGGAGCGCGGCGGCGTGCTGCGGCGCGTCGTCGCCGACCACCATGGGAAGCTGGGCGAAGCGCTCGATGTCGGTGCCCGTGATCTCGCGGCCGTCGTCGCCCAACAGCGCCAGGCGGCCGTGGCGCTGCCACAGAGCCAGCGACCGCCGTTCCTCCAGCCGGACGTAGACGGTGTCCGGCAGGCGCCGCTCGATCGTCGCTCGCTTGATCCACGGCAGTGCCTCGAGCGCGGCGCGGGCCGCTTGGGGATCGAACAGGACGATGGGTGCGCCGCGGCTCAGTTCAAGCACGGCCAGCACGTCGGCCGCCGGCGTCTCGACGCGGCCTTTGACGAAGATCTCCTGCACCGACAGGCCGGCCCCGACGCTGTAGGCC
>VGEI01000401.1 GCA_016869415.1 Alphaproteobacteria bacterium | reverse complement strand
CACCGGCTCGCCGTTGGCATTGCCCAGGATGCCGGCGACGATGCCGCCCAGCGCGAAATCGGCGGAGCCCGTGGCGATGGCGTCCTTGGCCGCGGCGGGCGACGGCACCCAGACCAGATCAAACTTGTATCCGGGCGGTGCCAGGCGCTCGTAGTGCAGCGGATGGGCGTTGCCCACGACCTTGAGGATGGCGACCTTGACGGTCCTCGGTGCCTGCGCCAGCACCGAAGGTGCGCCGGCGATGGTCAGTGCACTTCCGGCACCCAATCCCTTGAGCAATGGTAACCGCTCGGTGAGGGCACCTTGAGGTTGAGCCGGCGCTGCGCCTAGAAGTCGTGCTAGTCGGATGACTAGGACGAAGAACGTGGCGGAGATCATCACGGTTGAGCGGCGGCGGCGCTGGAGCACGGCGGACAAGCGGCGGATCGTCGCGGAGACGCTGGTGGCGGGAGCGAACGTCAGCGCGATCGCGCGGCGGCACGGGCTGTACGCCGGTCAGCTGTTCACGTGGCGGCGTATGGCGCGTGAAGGGCGATTGAACGACCCGGACGGGACGATGGCGGCTGGCGGGTTTGCGCCGGTGGTGGTGAGCGCCGGGTGCTTGCCGCCGCAACGAGGAGGCGATGACGGCGCGATGCCGCCGCATAGCCCTGGCCGGCTGGAGATCGTGCTGCGCAGCGGCCGGCGGATCATTGTCGATGGTGGCGGTGATCCGGTCGCGTTGGGCCGGATCGTCGAGGTTCTGGAGCGGCCGTGATTGCGGCTCCAGCCGGGATGCGGGTGTGGCTGGCGGCGGGACGGACCGATATGCATAAAGGGTTCGATGGCCTGGCCGCCCAGGTCCAGCAGACGCTTGCTGACGATCCGTTCGGCGGGCAGTTGTTTGTCTTCCGCGGCCGGCGTGGCGATCTGGTCAAAGCGCTGTGGTGGGACGGGCAAGGGCTGTGCCTGTTCGCCAAGCGGCTGGAGAGGGGCCGGTTCGTGTGGCCGGCTGCGGCGGACGGCAAGGTGGTGGTGACGGCGGCGCAACTGTCGATGCTGTTGGAAGGGATCGACTGGCGGATGCCACGGCGCACGTGGCAGCCGGAGATCGCCGGCTGAGAACGCCGCAACGGGAATCACGTTTTTGATTCACAACGCGACTCGCGCGTGATTCATTGCGTGGGTGGACGTGGATCTCGCCAACCTTCCCGATGATGTCGATGCGCTGAAGAGGATTGTGCGCGGGCTGGTGGAAGAAGCGCTGGCGGCCAAGATCGAGAACGAGAAGCTCAAGGTCCGGCTGGCGCGGCTGACCCGCGGCCAGTTCGGGCGTTCCTCGGAGAAGTTCGCGGCGGCGGTTGCCCAGCTCGAGCTGGAGATCGAGGCGCGAGAAGAGGATCAGGCCGAGCGCCTGGCCGCTCAGCCCGCGGCGGTGCGGGCCGTTGTCGAGGCCGCAATGAAGCCCGCACGGCGGCCTCTGCCCGAGCATCTGCCGCGCGAGGAGATCGATCATCCAGTCCCTTGTGCCTGCCCGGCCTGTGGCGGCCCCTTGCGCAAGATCGGCACGGACGTGACGGAGACGCTGGAGCACGTGCCGGCTCGGTTCAAGGTGATCCGGCATGTGCGGGATAAGCTCTCGTGCCGCGCCTGCGACACGGTGGTCCAGGCGCCAACCCCGGACCATGCGATCTCACGCGGCCGCGCCGGGCCGGGGCTGCTCGCCCATATCGTGGTCTCGAAGTACGACGATCACTTGCCGTTATACCGCCAGGCCGAGATCTATGCCCGGGAGGGCGTCGAGCTGGAGACGTCGACGTTGACCGGCTGGGTCGGGGCGACGGCGGCGGCCCTCAAGCCGCTGACTGACGCCTTGGCGGCGGACGTGGTCGCCTCGGCGACCCTGCACGCCGACGATACGCCGGTGCCGGTGCTGACGCCGGGGGCGGGCAAGACCAAGACCGGCCGGCTGTGGGTCTACGTGCGCGACGAGCGGCCCTTTGACGGCGCACGGCCGCCGGCGGCCGTGTTCTGCTACTCGCCGGACCGCAAGAGCGAGCATCCGCTGCGGCACCTCAAGCCCTTTACCGGCGTCCTGCACGCCGACGGCTATGCCGGGTTCAACGGCCTCTACGAGAGCGGGCGGATCACCGAGGCGGCGTGCTGGGCGCACGTCCGCCGCAAGTTCTTCGACGTGCATGAGGCCAACGGCTCGCCAATCGCCCGAGAGGCGCTCGATCGCATCGCCGCGCTGTACGCCATCGAGAAGACGATCAACGGTTCCCCACCGGAGGACCGGCGACGACGGCGGCAGGACCAGTCGGTCCCGATCGCTGAAGCGCTCCGCAGTTGGGCCGATGCAACCTACATCAAGCTGTCGGCCAAGTCGGAGCTCGCCCTGGCGTTCCGCTATATGCACGCCCGCTGGCCGGCGCTGATCCGCTGCTTCGACGACGGCCGGCTGGCGCTGGACAACAATCCGGCCGAGCGGGCGTTGCGCGGAGTGGCGATCGGCCGCAAGAACTGGCTGTTCGCCGGCTCGGACCAGGGCGGCATGCGCGCCGCGGCGATGTACTCGCTGATCGAGACCGCGAAGCTCAACGGGCTCAATCCCGAAGCCTATCTCACCGACGTGCTGGCGCGCATCGCCGATCACCCCGCCAGGCGCATCGCCGAGCTTCTGCCCTGGAACTGGAAGCCGGAGCCTGCCAATCTCGCGGCATGAGCCCGGAGCAGATCGCCCGTATCCGCATCAGCCTCAACCACATCGCGCCCGAGATCTGGCGCCGCGTCGAAGTGCCGCTCGGCACCCATCTCAAGGGCCTGCATGATGTGATCCAAGCGGCTATGGGCTGGCAGGATTACCATCTCTTCGAGTTCCGGATCGCTGAGAAGCGCTACGGAATCCCCGAGGGCAAGTGGGACCGCGAGATCCTGCAAGCCAAGTCCATCAAGCTCGCCGTCCTGGTGTCCAAAGGCGTCAATCGCTTCGATTATGTCTACGACTTCGGTGACGACTGGGAGCATACGATCGCCATCGAATCTGTCGTCGATGCCGATCCGGCGCTGAAGTATCCCCGCTTCGTCGCTGGCGCGCGGCGCGCCCCACCGGAGGATGTCGGTGGTCCGCCGGGGTTCTTTGACTTCCTCGAAGCCATGGTCAATCCAAAGCATTCGGAGCACCGACACCTGGTCGAGTGGTATGGCAAGCCCTACGATCCGGATGATCTCGACCTGCTCAATCTTCGCCTCCGCCTCGGCGCTCTCGCCAAGCGTCGTCACGCCGGCAAGCTCGCTTACGCCAAAAGCCGGATCAAAGCCTGAGCCGCCCCGTCAAGGCGCCTTCACCGAGCGGTTACGAGCAATGTGCGGCGGTTCAATGTCATGCGGTCCCCTTCCGGCTTCGCCCCCGGGATTACAAGTTCAATGCCGGGCTGCGGGCTCTTCACCGGAAGGAGGAGCAATGCGTGCCAAGTAAAAGAGGCAATAGACACATTGGACATATCAAGTACCGTCTTGCACATAAATAATATATATATATCAATCAGTTGAATTTGTATATCCCAGCCGCCTTCTTTTAGCCATAAA
>VGEI01000400.1 GCA_016869415.1 Alphaproteobacteria bacterium | reverse complement strand
AAGCTCGCGACGAGAAGCGGCTGCTGAGGCTGCAGCGCCAACTCGCCACCTACAGGCTCCTGATAATCGATGAGCTCGGCTACGTACCGCTGTCGCAGACCGGCGCCGAGCTGCTGTTCGAGGTCTTCAGCCAGCGCTACGAGCGCGGCTCGACCATTGTCACCTCCAATCTGCCGTTCGACGAGTGGACCGGCGTGTTCGCCTCCGAGCGGCTGACCGGTGCGCTGCTCGACCGCCTGACCCACCACGTCCATATCCTGGAGATGAACGGCGACAGCTATCGGCTCAAGCAGAGCAAGCGCCGCCTGCGTGCCAAACGGGCAACCGACCTACCCGACAGTCCATCCGAGCAATAAACCAGGGCGCAGGAGGGCCCCCCGCGGGGGCCTTCATGCCGTCAGCCGTGATGCATTTTTACTCCGGCCAGCCGATACATTTTTACTCCGGCGTTGACAGCTTTGCCGCTTCCCGCGACGCAAGCTCGAAGGTCTGCTCGATGAGATGCCAAAACTGGAGCAGCGGCTCCTCGGCATGGCCTCGCACGAGCTGGCGGCAGCCCAGGACCAGATGATGCTGCTCGGCCGTAAATCGGCCAAGGAGCGGGTCGTCTCTTTTCTGCTGATGATGTCGGCCTCGGCGGTGCGCCGCGGCAAACCCGCGGATCCCGTGGCGCTACCGATGAATCGCAGCGATATCGCCGACTATCTCGGCCTGACCATCGAGACCGTGAGTCGGACCTTCACGCAGCTGCGCACGCAGAAGCTCATTGAACTCCTCGACGAAAAGCAGGTCCGCCTGCTCAAGCCCGAGGCCCTGCGTGAGATCGCCGGCGGCTTCTGAGCTCAGGCGACACTAGCGACGCGGAAGGTCCTCAGCTCGCCGTCGTGCTCCCGGATGGAGATGTACTCACCGGGTTTAAAGATGTGCCGATCGAAGCGGAAGAGTGACTCGTCATCCTCCTCCTCGTCGGGAACATAGGAGAAGGCCCAGCGGTTGCCGCGGCCATGAACCAGCACGCCGGTCTCGTCCGCTCCGGTCCAGAAATGGCGCACCGTGCATTTCTTCCGGTTGGCCTTCCACTCGATGGCGTCGAACTGCCCCTGGTCGTCCAGGGGCGCAATAAACTCGTAACCGTGACGCGGATTCCCCTCAGGAAACTCGCGGCAGCGGGCAAGTTCGAGACGGATGGTGCGCAGAGTCACGTGGGGTCTCCATTAGTTGATGACGTACCGTCGCACACTCGATTGCCAACGATCATTGACCTGAATCAAGGCGTCCCGGACCCCGGCATCGTTCCTTAAGGCATGCACGATCACAGCGCCGCCCTCCTGTCGACATCAGCCGGATTTTCAGAGGCATGGCTCCTGGCTTCCCTGCTGCTGCTTGCCGGGCTATGGGGTGGCGTCACGCATTGCGCAGGCATGTGCGGCCCGTTCGTCCTCACCCAGATCGACCAGCGCTTAGATACCTCGCCAGGCGATTTCGGTCGCTGGCAGCGCCTCAAAGGCGCGGCTCTGCTCCCGTATCATTTTGGGCGGGCGACGACCTACGCATTGCTGGGTGCCGCCTCCGGCGGCTTCGGCGGCCTGATCGCTGAGTGGAGCGGCCTGCGCTGGGTCGCTGCCGCGTTTCTCATTGCCGGTGGCCTGTTGTTCGGCGCCCAGGCGATTGGCCTTCCCGCGCTGCGCGCGCTCCGAGCTCCCGTCCTGCTCGGACGCCTGGCCGCCTGGCTTGCGGCGAAACCATCGACAGTCCGCCACTATGCGCTGGGGATCACGCTTGGCTTCCTGCCCTGCGGCCTCCTCTACGGGGCTCTGACGGCTGCCGCCGCGGCGGGAAGTGCCATGGCTGGCGCTCTCGCCATGGTCGCTTTCACGGCAGGAACCGTTCCAGCGCTTATGGCGGTCGGTTGGGGCGGCGTTCTTCTGGGCGCACGACGACGTCAGCTATTGCAGCGGCTGACACGTCCTATGCTAGCTGCCAACGCTCTCGCGTTGATCCTTCTTGCGATGAACCTGACACGTTGATCTCCTCTACCACGTCTCGATAGGCGTGCCAGGACGCATGGCCCAGAAGCGGTAGGATAACGATCAGCCCGAGGTAGAACGTCACCAGGCCGAATGCCGTGAAGGCGACGATCAGCGCCGCCCACAAGGCCATGGCGGGTCCATTGACCCGAACAGCTTTCAGGCTGGTGGCAACGGCGATGATCACGTTGACATCGCGATCGATCAGCATGGGGATCGAGACGACGCTGATCGAAAAAACGATGGCGCCCAGCACCAGGCCTACGACGCCGCCGGTCAGCAGAAACGAGATGCTCACCGGTGAGAAGATCAGCGCATCGAAAAGACGTTCAAAGGTCGGGTTAGCGCCGGCAAAGAACAGCGCAAAAAGCAGGGTGGCGACCCGTACCCAGACAAGATGAGCGAGCATAAGCAGCAGGCCGAGCAGCGCGATCTGGCTCCCGTTCCGCCGCCAGGCTAGGAGGAAACCCCACCCGGACACTGCCTCGCCGGCTCCCAGCCGCCGGCTGATCTCATAGAATCCAACGGCGATCAGAGGAGCGACCAGGAAGAAACCAGCAGTCAGCGGCAAAGCGAGGTAGATCGCTCCGCTGACCATCGTCGCGATCTTCAAGCCGATGCTGACGGCGGCGATCGCAGCTCCCACGCCGAGACTTAGCGCGGGTGCCCGCAGCAAGTCCGCCCAGCCCCGCGCCAGCCAGAGCCAGGGGCGATCCAGCGGCACCCGTCGTACCTTCGGGCCTGGGGTTGGAAAAACGGGAACCGCGTCGGTCATTGCCGCCTCATGGATTAAGAGGTCTTAACTTCCCCGACATTCCGTGAGCGGGCCTTGACCTGAATCAAGGCGGCCGGGCGGCTCCTCACAGACTATCCGACGCACGCCGGCACAGGCGCTCGTCCTTCATTGGGGTAGTCATGACCGCCATCGCTTCAGCAGCCCAGTCGTCCACCGGTATACGGCGCGCCCCGATCTATGCCGACGACGTCATCCGCGCGTTCATGATTGCCACGATCTTTTGGGGTGTCGTGGCCTTCGCTGCCGGGGTCTATATCGCCCTGCAACTCGCCTTTCCGGTGCTCAATCTCGGTCTCGAATGGACCACCTTCGGCCGGCTGCGTCCGGTCCATACCTCCGCGGCGATCTTTGCCTTCGGTGGCAACGCCCTGCTCGGCACTTCATTCCACGTGGTGCAGCGCACCTGCCGCGCCCGGCTGTGGGGTGGAGACGCGCTCTCCTGGTTCGTCTTCTGGGGCTATCAGGCGTTTATCGTGCTCGCAGCCACCGGCTACGTGCTCGGAATCAGCCAGGGGAAGGAATATGCGGAGCCGGAATGGTACGTCGATCTCTGGCTCACCCTGGTCTGGGTCGCATACCTGCTGATCTTCGCCGGCACGCTGCTGAAGCGTGAAGAGCCGCATATCTACGTCGCCAACTGGTTCTATCTCGCCTTCATTCTGACAATTGCCGTCCTGCACATCGGCAACAACCTCGCCGTACCCGTCTCCTGGTTTGGCAGCAAGAGCTATGGCGCCGCCGCGGGCGTG
>VGEI01000399.1 GCA_016869415.1 Alphaproteobacteria bacterium | reverse complement strand
AACCGCGCTAAATTAACCTTCGTTACGATCAGCGCCGGATACGAATCCAGACCTATTTTGCCCGGGCGCGCAGCGCCGCCACGGCCCTTCGCCGCGCTCGCCGGGCGAGCGGGACAAGCGCCGCAGGGCCACGGAAAAATCCGCCGCGCGGCATGCCGGCGAGGGCCATGAAGCTGATTTTCGGCGCCGTCGAGTCGCGACTCCGGCGCGCTCGCCGAGCTACGTCTCGAGACCGAGCAATCCGCGGGCGAAGCCGCGCGCCTCGAAGGGCTGCAGATCGTCGGCACTCTCGCCGACACCGACGGCGACCACCGGCAGCTTGAAGCGTTCGGCGATGGCGACCAGCACGCCGCCGCGCGCCGAGCCGTCGAGCTTGGTCAGCACCAGCCCGGTGACGTTGACCATCTGCTTGAAGGTCTCGACCTGAGCGAGCGCGTTCTGTCCGGTCGTCGCATCGAGCACGAGCAGCACGTCATGCGGCGCCGCGGCGTCGATGCGGCCGATGACGCGCACGATCTTGGCGAGCTCGGCCATCAGGTCGGCCTTGTTGTGCAGACGCCCGGCCGTATCGATGAGCACGAGGTCGGCGCCCTCGCTGCGGCCGCGCGTCACGCCGTCGAAGGCGAGCCCGGCCGCATCCGCACCCTCGGCCCCGGCGATCACGGTCGAGCCTGTGCGCTCGCCCCAGATCTTGAGCTGGCTGACCGCGGCGGCGCGGAAGGTGTCGCCCGCCACCATCAGGATCTTGGTGCCGCCGGAAGCCGCCTTCAGCCGGTGCGCCAGCTTGCCGATGGTCGTGGTCTTGCCGCTGCCGTTGACCCCGACCACCAGCACAATGTGCGGCTTCTTCGCCGGATCGGGTGCGAAGCCGCGCGCCACCGGCTGCAGCAGCGCCGCCACGTCTTCGGCCAGGCTCTCGCGCACCGCCTCGCCGCTGACACCTTTGTCGAATTTTTTCTGCCGCAGGCCGCCGGCGAGCTTCGCCGCCACGGCCGGCCCGAGATCGGCGGCGATCAGCGCGTCTTCGATCTCCTGCACGGTGGCGTCGTCGAGCCTGCCTGAGCCCAGGGCCCGGGCGATGCCGTCGACCAGGCGGCTCGACGATTTGCCGAGCCCTTCCTTGAGGCGCCGAAACCAGCTCATGCCAGGTACCGGCTCATGCGGCGGCAGCCGCGAGGAGCGTTCCCGCCAGGGCGTCGCGCTCGAGGCCGTGGATCCAGGCAGTAACGATCGTTCCCGGCGGCGCCGGGCGATCGAGGATCACCGGTGCGAAATTCTCGGCAATGCCGCGGCGGCCGCTACGCTCCACCACGATTGACGCCGGCTGGCCGACCTGGCGGGCGAGGAACGCGGCCTGAGCCCGGGCCGCCGCGTCGCGCAGACGGCCGGCACGGGCCTGCACGACCGCTGGAGCAACTGGCCGCATCTGCGCCGCCGGCGTGCCGGCGCGCGGCGAGAAAGGAAAGACATGCACGAAATCGAGACCGGCCTCATCGATCAGCGCGAGGCTGCGGCTGAACATCGCCTCATCCTCGGTGGGAAAGCCGGCGATGAGATCGGCGCCGAAAGACGCCTCGGGCCGTGCCGCGCGCAGCCGGGCGACGATCTCCAGCCCCTGAGCCCGCGAGTGCCGGCGCTTCATGCGCTTGAGGATGAGGTCGTCGCCTGCCTGGAGCGAGAGGTGGATATGCGGCATCAGCCGCTTCTCCGTCGCGAAGAGGCGGACGAAGACCCCATCGAGTGCCGCCGGATCGAGCGAGGAGAGGCGCAGCCGCGGCAATGCCGGCACGTCGTGCAGCAGGCCGGCGAGGAGATCGGCGAGGGCCGGCGAGCCGGGCAGGTCGCGTCCCCAGGAGACCAGATCGACGCCGGTGAGCACGATCTCGCTGACGCCGGCACGCACCAGGGTGCGGGCCCGTTCGACCACTTCGTCGAGCGTCGCCGAGCGGCTGTTGCCACGCCCATAGGGGATGACACAGAAGGTGCAGCGATGATCGCAGCCCTGCTGCACCTCGAGAAAGGCGCGGCTGCGCTGTTCGCTCACCGCAAGCGTGGGCCTCGGCGCTATGCACATGATGTCCCCGACACGCTGGCGCGGGCCCTGGGCCAGCGAGCGCCAGACCGCCGGATCGAGCTTCTCGGCGTTGCCGAGGACGCGATCGGCTTCCAGCAGGGCGGTATAGGCCGCCGGATCGATCTGCGCCGCGCAGCCGGTGACCACGATGGTGGCGCTTGGCCGTTCGCGGCGCAGCCGGCGGATCGCCTGGCGGGCCTGGCGTTCGGCTTCGGCGGTGACGGCGCAGGTATTGACGACGGCGATGTCGGTCAAGCCCGCTCCGTCAGCGAGACGGCGCAGGGTCTCGGATTCGGCGGCGTTGAGGCGGCAGCCGAAGGTGATGAGCTCCGGCTCGGCCGGACGATTCACTCGGGAATCTCGCCGGTGAAGGTGACGGCGACCGGCCCGGTCATCAGCACGTGACCGTCATTCAGCCACTCGATGTCGAGCTCGCCGCCGTCGAGCACGACGGTGGCCCTGCGGCCGGTCAGGCCGCGCCGCGCCGCGGCGACCACGGCGGCGCAGGCGCCCGTGCCGCAAGCCTGGGTGATGCCGACGCCCCGCTCCCAGACGCGCATGCGCAGCCGTGCCGGCGAGAGCACCTGCACCACCTCGATATTGGCGCGTTCGGGGAACAGGCTGTGGCGCTCGAGCACCGCCCCGAGGCCGGCGATGTTGATGGCTTCGGCGTTGTCGACGAAGAAGACCGCGTGCGGGTTGCCCATGCTGACGGCGACCGGGTCCTTCAGCGGCCCGAGGGCGAGAGCGAGGTGGTTGGTGTCCTGCGCTTCGGCCAGCGGGATCTCCCGCCAGTCGAGCAGTGCCGGTCCCATGTCGACGGTGACGCGGCGCTCGCCGCGCGGCCCCTGGGGAGCGAGCGAGGCGTCGAGCATCCCGGCCGCCGTCTCGATGACGATGGCATCCCTGCCGCTTTCGCGCATGACGTAGTCGGCGACGCAGCGCGCGCCATTGCCGCAGGCCGAGACTTCGCCGCCGTCGTTGTTGCGGATGCGCATGAAGACGTCGGCGAGGCCGCGGCCGCCGGCCGGCTTCTCGAGGATCAGTAGCTGGTCGCAGCCGATGCCGGTACGCCGGTCGGCGATGGCCCGGGCCTTCGTCTCGTCGAGGGAGAACGGGCGCTCACGTGCGTCGACGACCACGAAATCGTTGCCCAGGCCGTGCATCTTGGTGAACGGGCGCGAGCGAACAGGTCGGATCGGCGCAGCGGACGGCGACGGTTTGGTGTTGCTGGTGGTCATGCGCGGTTATATGGCCCGCCCGAGCAGCGAGTCCACCACGTTCCAATCCATTGCCTGGTGGGGACTAATTTTCGATCCCGGGAACAGGCAGTCCCGCTTGCACAGTTGCTTCACGCCGTTAGGCTACGACCGCCTGTCCAAGCAGCAAAATCGAGAATGCCGGGAAATTTTGGATTGAGTTCGCGCGCTAGGTAGATCAACTCGTCATTGCTCGCTCTCGGTGAAAGAAGCCCATGATGTTGGAAGAATTTTCTCACCTGAAC
>VGEI01000398.1 GCA_016869415.1 Alphaproteobacteria bacterium | reverse complement strand
GGCGGAATCCTTGAGCTTTAGCCGCTCGACGAGCAGCGCCAGGACCGCGTGCTTGACGACGTCGGCGAAGTTTCCCGCGTGATAGGCGTGCCGGTAGTTCATCTTCTCGCCTGAGGGATGACTCAGGCGAGATCGAAGAGCAGAAGCTCCGCGCCGTCAACGCCGGCGATCTCGACCCGCACCTCGCCGGTGATGGCCACCCCGTCACCCTCGGCAACGGGTTTGCCGTTCACGCTGGCCTTGCCCCGCGCCATCTGAATCCAGACATGGCGGTCGGGACGGATGTTGTGCGCCACCGTCTGCCCCCGGTCGAGCGAGGCGGCGTAGAGATCGATGTCCTGGTAGATGGTCACCCCGCCCTCGCGGCCGTCGCGCGAACCGACCAGGCGCAGGCGGCCGCTGCGTTCCTCGGCGCTGAAGGCCTTCTGGTCGTAACGCGGCTTGAGGCCGCCGCGCTCCGGCAGCATCCAGATCTGCAGCAGGCGCAGGGGCTCGCTGTCCGAGGGGTTGAACTCGGAATGCCGGATGCCCGTCCCCGCACTCATGATCTGCACGTCACCGGGGCGGATGACCGAGCCCGTGCCCAGGCTGTCGCGATGCTCCAGCGCGCCGTCGAGCACGTAGGTCAGGATCTCCATGTCGCGGTGGCCGTGGGTGGGGAAGCCGGCCCCGGCCGCGATGCGGTCGTCGTTGATCACGCGCAGCGCCCGGAACCCCATATTGGCCGGGTCGTGGTAGTCGGCGAAGGAGAAGCTGTGCTTGCTGTCGAGCCAGTCGATCTGGGTTTCGCCGCGCTTGGCAGCGGGTCGGACGGTGATCATGTCGAGGATCCTTGCAGGCACGGGCGGCAGCATGGCATCGCCGGGGCGGCCCGTGCGACAATGCAGATGATGCCAAACCGAGCCCGGCGCAAGACGTTTCCTCGAACCGACCTGATTACGTGACGGTAACCGCACCTCTTCCCGCCACCGCCCTGTCCACGCTGTCGACGCACCGGCTGTCGCCGCTCGCCATCGCCGCCATGGCATTCGCCGCCGTCGTCATGGCACCGGTGCTGATCGTCTTCGCCAACGTCTTCCTGCCCTCGCACGGGGCCTGGGCGCACCTCGCCTCGACCACCCTGCCCGACCAGGTGACCAACACCCTGCTGCTGATGCTCGGCGTCGGCATCGGCTGCGTGGTCGGCGGTGTGGCTGCCGCCTGGCTGGTGACCATGTGCCGCTTTCCCGGCAGCCGGGTGCTGGAATGGGCGCTGCTGCTGCCCATGGCCATGCCGGCCTACATCATGGCCTACGCCTATACCGACCTGTTGCAATTTGCCGGGCCGGTGCAGAGCGCCCTGCGCGAGCTGACCGGCTGGCAGCGGGGCGACTACTGGTTCCCCGATATCCATTCGCTCGGCGGTGCTATCGCCATCCTGACCCTGGCGCTCTACCCCTATGTCTACCTCCTGGCGCGCGCCGCCTTTCTCGAGCAATCGGTCTGCGCCATCGAAGTGGCCCGCACGCTGGGCCACGGCCCCTGGGCGACGTTCTTCCGCGTCGCCCTGCCGCTGGCCCGGCCCGCCATTGCCGCCGGTGCCGCACTCGCCCTGATGGAGGCGGCGGCCGATTTCGGCACGGTGCAGTATTTCGCCGTCGACACCTTCACCACCGGCATCTACCGGACCTGGTTCGGCCTGGGCAACAAGGTGGCCGCTGCCCAGCTTGCCGCGGCGCTGATGGGTTTCGTGCTGCTGGTGCTCGTCCTCGAGCGCTTGAGCCGTGGCCAAGCCCGCTATCATCACACTTCGCGCCGCTGGCAGCGCATCGTGCCGGCCCAGCTGACGGGCGGTCGCGCGCTCGCGGCGCTGATCGTCTGTGGCGTGCCACTCCTCTTCGGCTTCCTTCTGCCCTCGGCGGCGCTGATCGGCCTGAGCATCGAGGGCGGCGATCCGCTGTTCGGCCGGCGCTTCCTGACCTACGCCGCCAACTCGTTCATCCTCGCCGGACTGGGCGCCGCCGCCACGGTGCTGGCCGCCCTGGTTCTCGCCTACGCCGTCCGGCTCCATCCCACCCCGGCCATCCGCATCGCGGCGCGTATCGCCGGCCTCGGCTATGCCATACCCGGTTCGGTGATTGCCGTCGGCATGCTGATCCCGCTCGCGACCTTCGACAATGTCGTCGATTCCTGGATGCGCGCGAGCTTCGGGATCAGCACCGGGCTATTGCTCTCCGGCACGCTGGTGGCGACCCTCGTGGCCTACATGGCCCGCTTCCTGGCGCTCGGTCTCAACGCCGCCGAGTCCGGCTTGTCGCGGATCACGCCCAGTATGGACGAGGCGGCGCGTACCCTCGGCGCCTCGCCCTCATCCACGCTGGCCCGCGTCCATGCGCCGATCCTCAGGGGCTCTGTCCTCACCGGCGCCATCCTGGTCTTCGTCGACGTGCTGAAGGAGCTGCCCGCGACGCTGATCATCCGGCCCTTCAACTTCGACACGCTGGCCATCCGCGTCTATCACCTGGCCTCGGACGAGCGCCTGGCGCAGGCCTCGACCGGCGCCTTGACCATCGTAGCGGCCGGGCTGCTGCCGGTGATCTTTCTGAGCCTGATGATCGCCCGCTCGCGGCCCGGCGGACACGCAGACTAGTTTCCGCTTTCCGAAAAAGTTAGGGGCGCGCCTCCCTGCCCGACGGCAGGCAAAACGCGCCCCTTGGGCTGGGCGGCAACCGTGGGAGGCCGGGTGCCGCCGCAGCCGCGCTCTGTGTTACTTCCAGCCGGCCCGATCCATGATCTTGAGCGCCTCGGCGTTGTTCTTGCCGAACGTTGCCGCGTTGAGCTGGTCTTCCTTGAACTCGCCCCACTGCGCCAGGGCCGTGCCGAGCTTGGCACCCTTGACGATGGGGAACTCGTTGCTGCCTTCGGCGAAGATGGCTTGCGCCTCGGGCGTTGCCAGGTACTCAAGGAACCTGATCGCTACCGCCTTGTGCGGAGCGTTGGCCGCCACACCGGCGCCACTGATGTTGATGTGCGCGCCCCGATCGCTCTGGTTGGGAAAGAAGACGCCGACCTTGTCGGCCACCGCCTTCTCATCCGCCTTCGCCGAGCGCGCCAGGCGTACATAGTAATAGTGGTTGACGATGGCGACGTCGCCTTCGCCGGCCGCGATCGCCTTGATCTGGTCGGTGTCGCCGCCGCGCGGCGGCCGTGACAGGTTGGCGGCGATGCCCTTGGCCCAGGCCTCGGCAAACGCCTCACCCCTGGCGGCGAGGACCGAGCCCGTCAGCGACTGGTTGTAGACGTTGGTCGAGCTGCGCACGGTGACGCGGCCCTTCCATTTTGCGTCGGCGAGCGCCTCGTAGGTCGACAACTCCGACGGCTGCACCTTTGCCTTGTTATAGGCGATGACCCGCACGCGCTTGGAGAAGCCGTACCAGTGGCCCTGCGGATCGCGGAAATTTGCCGGGATGGCGTCGTTCAGCACTTGCGACTGGATAGGCTGAAACAGGCCCATATCGGTGGCGCGGGCGATGCGGCCGGCGTCGACCGTGATGAACACATCGGCCGGGCTGTTGCGGCCCTCGGCGCGCAGGCGCTCGATCAGCTTGTCTTCGCTGTCCTCG
>VGEI01000397.1 GCA_016869415.1 Alphaproteobacteria bacterium | reverse complement strand
ATAGGAGCCCACCAGGGTCGTCGGCAGCAGTTTGGGCATCGGTTTCCTCCCGTCAGGGCATCTTAGGGACCGTTCCGGGCGGTCGCTACCGGGCCCGATTCCAGGGTTCCGGCGGTGCTGGACAGCAGGGCGGACGATCTCTAAATCATAGGAAAGCCGATACTTTCCGAGAGCTTCAATGGCCAGCGCCAACGACGTCCGCACTGCCTTTCTGGACTTCTTCGCCCGCAACGACCACCAGGTCGTGGCGTCGTCGCCGCTCGTGCCGCGCAACGACCCGACGCTCATGTTCACGAATGCGGGCATGGTCCAGTTCAAGAACGTCTTCACCGGGGTCGAGCAGCGTCCCTACAAGCGTGCCGCCACCTCGCAGAAATGCGTGCGGGCCGGCGGCAAGCACAACGACCTGGAGAATGTCGGCTATACCGCCCGCCATCACACCTTCTTCGAGATGCTGGGCAATTTCTCGTTCGGCGACTACTTCAAGGAGCGCGCCATCGAGCATGCCTGGACCTTGATCACCAAGGATTACGGCCTGCCCAAGGACAAGCTCTACGTCACCGTCTATCACGACGATGACGACGCGGCCGGGTTCTGGAAGAAGATTGCCGGCCTTCCGGAAGAGCGCATCATCCGCATCGCCACCTCGGACAATTTCTGGGCGATGGGCGATACCGGCCCCTGCGGGCCGTGCTCCGAGATCTTCTACGACCACGGACCGAAGCTGCAGGGCGGGCCGCCGGGCAGCCCGGACGCCGACGGCGACCGTTACATCGAGATCTGGAATCTCGTCTTTATGCAGTTCGAGCAGGTCTCGGCGGACAAGCGCGTGGCGCTGCCCAGGCCGTCGATCGACACCGGCATGGGGCTGGAGCGCATCTCGGCCATCCTGCAGGGCAAACACGACAACTACGACACCGACCTGCTGCGCCGGCTGATCGAGGCTTCGGCCGAGCTGACGCGCCAGGCGCCGAACGGTCCACACGCGGTTTCGCACCGCGTCATCGCCGATCACATCCGCGCTTCATCCTTCCTGATCGCCGACGGCGTGCTGCCTTCGAACGAGGGCCGCGGCTACGTGCTGCGCCGGATCATGCGCCGCGGCATGCGGCATGCGCACATCCTCGGCGCCAAGGACCCGCTGATGTACCGGCTGGTGCCGACGCTGTTGGAGATGATGGGCACAGCGTACCCGGAGCTGGTGCGGGCCAAACCATTGATCACCGAGACCCTGAAGCTGGAGGAGACCCGCTTCAAGCAGACGCTGGAGCGCGGCCTCAAGCTGCTCGACGATGCCACCGGCTCTCTGCCGAAAGGCGGGGCGCTCGACGGCGAAGTGGCGTTCAAGCTCTACGACACCTACGGCTTCCCGCTCGATCTGACGCAGGACGTGCTGCGCGGGCGCGGGCTCAAGGTCGATACCGACGCCTTCAACGTTGCCATGGAGCGCCAGCGCGCCGAGGCGCGCAAGGCCTGGGCCGGCTCAGGAGAGGTCGGCGAGGACAAGGTCTGGTTCGAGATGCGCGACAAGGTCGGCGCTACCGAATTCCTGGGCTACGACACCGAGATGGCCGAAGGCCGGGTGACCGCCATCCTGATCGGCGGCAAGGAGGCGAAGGCGGCGACGGCCGGCCAGGACGTCGCCGTGGTGATCAACCAGACCCCGTTCTACGGTGAGTCAGGCGGCCAGATGGGCGATGCCGGCGCCATGTTCACCGCCGGGGGCACCGAGGTAGCGGTGCACGATACGCAGAAGCGGGCCGGCGATGTGCATGTTCATCTGGGCAAGGTGGCCAAGGGCACGCTCAAGGTCGGTGATTTCGTCGAGCTCCGTGTCGACAACCAGCGCCGCGGGGCTCTTCGTGCCAATCATTCGGCTACACATCTTCTGCACGAAGCGCTGCGCCGCCGCCTGGGTACGCATGTCACCCAGAAAGGCTCGCTGGTGGCGCCGGAGCGGTTGCGCTTCGATATCAGCCAGCCGACGCCGATACCGGCCGACGCGCTGAAGCAGGTCGAGGATGACGTCAACGCCCGTGTCCTGGCCAACGAGGACGTCATGACGCGGCTGATGACCCCCGACGCCGCTGTGAAGGCCGGCGCATTGGCACTGTTCGGCGAGAAATACGGCGAAGAGGTCCGGGTCGTCAGCATGGGCGGCCGCGAGGCCGACAGTGATCTGCATTTCTCGACCGAGCTCTGCGGCGGCACCCATGTGCGGCGCACCGGCGATATCGGCCTGTTCAAGATCGTCTCGGAAGGCGCGTTGGCCGCCGGCGTGCGGCGTATCGAGGCACTGACGGGGCGCGGGGCGCTCGCCTATCTCAGTCACCAGGATGAGCTGCTGCAGCAGGCGGCCGGCGTCATCAAGGCGGCACCGGCGGATCTGCCGGCGCGCGTCCAGGCTCTGGTCGAGGAGCGGCGCAAGCTCGAACGCGAACTGTCGGACGCGCGGCGCGCTCTGGCTGTTGGCGGTGGTGCGGCCGGCGGTGGTGCGGCCAGCGGGCCGGTGGCCGAGGAGGTGGCCGGGATCAAGTTCGCCGGGCGCAAGCTCGACGGCGTACCGGCGCGTGAGCTCAAGGCGCTGGTCGATGATCTCAAGAAGAAGGTCGGCTCCGGCATCGTCGCCGTGGTGGCAGTCGAGGACGGCAAGGCGAGCGTGGTCGTCGGCGTGACCGAGGACCTGACCGGCAGACTGAACGCCGTCGATTTCGTGCGCGTCGGTGTCGCCGAGCTAGGCGGCAAGGGCGGCGGTGGCCGTCCCGACATGGCGCAGGGCGGTGGTCCCGATGCGGCCAAGGCCGACGCGGCACTCGCCGCCATCAAGAGCACCTTGGCGCAGAAGGCGGCGGCCTGAATCGGCCATGAGCTTCGCTCGACGATTTGTGATGGCGGCGTTGAGTGCCGCCATCATGGTCGTAAGTGAAACACCGCCCTCCTGGTCCTTTGATTCTTCCGGCGCGGTCGGCAAGGCGGAGTACATTCGTCTGGTCATGCGGCATTTTGGTCCCGTCCAGGAGAACGATGCCTGCGACACCAAGGCACGTTACCCCTGCACGGAACTCTATGAAGCCTTCAAGGGGCAGGAAGGGGTAACGCATATCGAGCCGGTGGCGCGTAGCGATCACCCCGACCTTCCGGGGCTCGAGGAATTCCTGCGTCGATGCCCACAGGCCAGGCCGTTCGACTTCGAGGGACGTTTTGTGCCCGGCTCAAGCCAGGGCGGCTATGCCCTGTTCAGTATTCGCGGTGACGCCAGTCTCGGCGAACTCCTGGTGTTCTACTCCGAATACACACAGGCCCTGCGTGGGCCGCGAACAGGCAACGAGTATCGCGCTGGCAATGGCCTCTATACCGTTTACGGCGTTGAAAGCTGCGAGCGCCAGACGATTGAGCCGGTGATGGCCGGCCCTCGGCTGATCCTGGAGAACCCCAGCTACAATCACGGCTTCTTTCTCTACCGGGGCACACTGCACTTTTTTGATTTCACGGTTCTTCAGGTAGCCGAATTCCGACATTTGGGCATGAACGGATGGGTCATTAACTTCGACATACGTGGGTTCAATCGCCGCTTCTCGCGATTCCTGCGGCGCGAAGTGATCAACGGCA
>VGEI01000396.1 GCA_016869415.1 Alphaproteobacteria bacterium | reverse complement strand
CTGACGCTGCATCGACTCCCGAAACCCGTCGACGCAGGCCTCGATGATGCGGTCGATCTCTTCCGGCTTCCGGTCGTAGAACGGTGCCATCAGGTCGAGCTCGGTGAGCGTCTCGGCGAGAAACCGGCGCGCCTCCTTGATTGCTCGGGTCTCCATGTCGGTTTTGTCGATCATCCCGTTGTTCCTGTTGGCGAGCGCCGCGCCAGCATCGAGGCAGCGCATCGAGCAGAAGCGGTGATAAGGAAAGCGGTCCCAGCGCATCTGGTGGACGTAGCCGAAGCCCCGCGCCTCGCGTCCGCAGACGGCGCAGACGCCTACCCGAGCAAGAGCCGGGTCAGGTCCTCTGCGTCGTCCGGCTGATCCTTGATCCGGTGCGAGGCCAGGACGATGAACCGCGAGATCGCGTTCGTCGCCATGGCTTCCAGATCGGCCAGCGTGAGCGAGGCGATGGGCTGGTGAAGCCTTCCGCGTCCTTCGAGCCATTGTCCCATCGCCTTCGCCGCCTCGCGCGTCACATGCGCCTGCCACTCATCCGCCGTCATGACCGTCAGGTGTTGAGCCAGGCCGGTCCTGTCACGGCAGGCTTCGGCGTTGACGGCGAAGCTACGGGCGGGGGCGCGCTCGGTTGCACCGTCCGGTTCCAGGCGGGCGCGGTACTTGCGGGCGCTTTCGCAGAAGACTGTCCCCATGCCGGAGCTGCAGGGGAAGCCGAAGGCAGAGCCTTCGGGCGCGCGCGGGTGCTCGGGCTCGGCGGCAGAACCTCGCCGTCCATCACCTTGCGCCACTCGGGTTCGCTCGGCAGAACCACGCGGTCGAGCTTGTTGCTGTCGCCGTAGCGCGGGTCGTCGCTGGGCTCGACCTTGATCTTGGCGACGAAGGTGATGCCACTGAGATCGGCAAGACCGCGCAGGATCCGCTTTGCCTTGGCCGTTTCGCTCATGTCGCTGGGATCGAGCCCGAGCGCACTGTCGATCATCGCGCGGAAGCTGCCCTTGGATATCTTCCAGCCGATGGAGACGCCGTGCTCGTCGACCTTGCCGCCCGAGACGGTGAACATCTGCCAAAACTTGCGCCGGACGTGCGTGCCCTCGGCGACGGTGAACTCGGCATCCACCATCAGCACGTCGCTGCCGGGCGTGTTCGACGCTTTGAGCAGCCCCCGGTCGATCTCGCTCTGGCCGTCGGCCCCGCCAGGCCGGATGGTCATGGTGATCTTGGCGAAGGTGCCGTCAGGGATCAGTTCGCCGCTCTTCTGCGGCTCGGCGTCGTTCATGTCGAAGCTCATGGCTCGTCATCCTTTCCGGGTTGAGTTGATCTTGCCGAGCAGCGCGCCGAGGTCGGGCGGCTCGGTGACATCGAGACGGCCGCTGCGATCCTTCGCCGGCAGGGCGAAGGGGTTGCCGGCGCGGCAGACGAGGCGGCGGACCTCGCCGCGCTCCGGCTCGTGCCGCCAGCTGTCCCCATCCGCCGCGAACAGGCTCATGGTGATGACCTGATCCACGATGCCGGGCAGTTCGCGGCCGGCCTTGCCGCCTTCCATCTGCGGCTGCCAGGTCGTGCGGTTGAACTCGTCGGTGACGCGTTCGAGGATTCCGACAAAGATCACGGTCTTGGCCTGAGCGTGCTGCAGATGCTTGAGCAGGCCGATGACCTCGCGGGCGAGCAGACCGTAGGCGCCGCGGGTGTCGGGCTTGCCGGTCTTGTCGGAGAAGGCCTCGGGCCGGGTCTTCGCCCAGGCCATGGCCTGGCGCGTCAGGTCCGTGATCGAGTCGACGAAGACGATGCGCTTGCCCGCAATCATCTGAACGAGATCGGGGTAGGTCTGCACGAGGTGCTGATAGTGCGCCTCCGAGAAGAAGCCACTTGGATCGGCGGATGGATTGACCCCGCCGACGAGGCAGCCGATGTCGAGCGCGTCGGCGAAAGTGCGCACCGGGATGCTGTCGCCGGGCCAGTCCTGGACCGACTTCATTCCCGCCTCGAGGTCGATGCAGAGCGTCTCGGCCGGTGGCAGCGATTTCAGTAAGGATGTCTTGCCGACGCCGCTCGGGCCGAAGATCGCCATGGTGGTCTTGGCGCCGGCCGCGGACAGCCGTTCGTCGGCGCTGACGATGCGCAGCGCCATCACAGTTCTCCCGCGCTGAGCGCCGGCCCGCCAAGGCTCAGCCGGAAGCTGGGCTTGCCCGTGCGCAGCGTGCGCGCCGGCTCGAAGGCCTGGCGGATCGTCTCGGGCCAGGCGGTGTATTTGCGCTCGGGCACCTTGATGGTGATCTCGACATAGGCGCGCGGGTCCTCGCCCGCGGCGCGGATGCGCTCGACGATCTCGCCGATGCGGCCCTGGTCCCAGTCGACCTTCTTGGGCAGGTCGGCGACGATCGTGACCGGGCCGTCCTCGAAGCGGATGGTGCCGGTATCCTTGTCCTGGGCGCGGCGCAGCGCCTGGGCGCGCTCGGCGTAGCGCCGGGCGATCGCGCCATCGATCCAGTCCTTGAGGGTCTTGCTCGCCTCCAGGGCCGCGGCGGCGTCTTCCTGCAGCATCGCGAGATGCTCGGCCGGCAGCGCCATCACGGCGCCTACGGGCATGGCGCGCACGTCGTCGAGACGAGGGCGGTTGGGGATCGTGTTCATCAAGCAGCCTCCATCAGAAGTTCGGTGACCGGCATCGCCAGGGTCTCTGGACGTGCGCGGGCGATTGCGAGGTAGGAAAACGCGTCGGGGCCATGCCGACGCTGGAGCAGGTGGACGAGGCCGCGCTCGGCGGCGCGCCAGGCGCAGCGCGCCGTCAGGCCCAGCCTGTCGCGGGCGTGCGGCGACAGCCGGCTCGTGGCCGGCCCCACATCGAGGGCGAGGAAGCCGTGGTGATAGGTCAGCACCTCGCCCGGGCGTGCCTGGCCCAGCCAGCCCAGGAAGCCGATCTCGTCGAGCACGGTCGGCTCGAGGGACACGAGCGCGGTCATGGCCGTATCCCCATGCGGTCGGCGCCGGCATCGCTGGACAGCCCGTTACGCTCGAAGGCCTCGACATCCTCCAGCCGGTAGAGCACCCGCCCGCCTACCTTGAGGTACCGGGGGCCATTCCCTTCCCAGCGCCAGCGCTCCAGGGTCCGGTGGCTCAGCGCCCAGCGGCGGGCCAACTCGACCTGATTGAGGTGCCGGATAGGACGTTCCGTCACGCCGACCTCCTATTTCTAGGCTTATCGGCGGCCTCTTTCTCCAATTTCTCGATGTAGGCCAGGACCTTGTCGGCCGTTGCTAAGGTGGGGGACCGGCCGCGGCGCAGATTCAGCACGAATGCCCCGTCACCGACGGCAGAGCGACCAAATTCGCTTGGTTTGGTGCCCGTGGCCGCCAAGAAGGCCTCGACACGGGCCAGGAATTGTTCGCTGATCGTTCTCGTCATGGGGCGCATCAAACCGAGATGCGCCTATTGCGTCAATCAAAAGAGATTGGTAATTTCCTATCCTGACGATTCAAGGACTTGGACCTCATGATCCTCGACCCCATCCGGCACCGCGTGCTGAAGCTGATCGACGAACGTGACAGCGACCTCAAGAAGGCCTCGCTCGCGCTCGGCAAGAACGCGGCCTATGTGCATCAGTTCATCTATCGCGGC
>VGEI01000395.1 GCA_016869415.1 Alphaproteobacteria bacterium | reverse complement strand
AGGCCGTATCGGCCTCGACACCGAACAGCCGCGCGTAGGGAATGATCTCGACGCCGAGCTTGTGCAGCTTGCCGACCATGTGGTCGCGCAGATAGGGCTGCAGGTTCTGCCCAGCATGGGTGCCGGTAACGGCTAGGCGCACGTGCAGGCCCTCGCGCGCCAGCTTCTCGGCAAGCCCGATCCCGATCCAGTCGCAGCGCCAGTCGGCGATGAGGACGCGTCCGCCGGCGTTGGCGCCGCCTTCCAGCACCGCCCACGCGTCGAGTACATGCGCATCTTCGGCGCCTTCGATCGGCGGCCGGTAAGGCGTGCCGCCGGTTGCCACGACGACGGCGTCCGGCTTCTCGCGCTGCACCAGCTCCACCGTGAGCGGCGTGCCGAGCCGCACCTCGACGCCAGCCCTCGTCATCTCGTGCTGCAGGTTGGTGACGAGGCCGCCGAACTCCGATCGCTCGGGTAGCAGTTGGGCCAGCAGCACCTGGCCGCCCAGCCGGCGCTTCGCCTCGAGCAGCGTCACGCGATGACCGCGCTCGGCTGCGGTGACGGCGGCCTTCATGCCGGCCGGTCCGCCGCCCGCGACCAGCACGCGCCCGGGCGCCGTTGCCTTGTCCAGCCGGCCGAACCTCACCTCGCGCCCCGTCACCGGGTTCTGGATGCACGAGATGCCGTAGCCCAGGTGGTAGTGGCCGATGCAGGCCTGATTGCAGCCGATGCAGGCGCGGATGTCGTCGCTGCGGCCCGCGCGCGCCTTGTCCGGCATCTCGGGGTCCGAGATCATCGCCCGCGTCATGCCGCACATGTCGGCCTGCCCCGCCGCGAGGACGGCCTCGGCGAGCTGCGGCTGGTTGATGCGGCCGGCGACGAACACGGGGAGACCCACGGCGGCGCGCAATGTCCCCGCCTTCGGTGCCACGTAGGCGTGCGGGATCTCCATCGGCGGCACGACGTGCACCGACCCGCCGAGGCCCTGCATCGAGCCGTAGGTCGTGTTCACGTAGTCGATGGTGCCGCGGGCCTTCAACTCCTGGCAGATTTCGATCACCTCGTCGCGCTCGAGGCCGCCGGGCTCGACCTCCTCGGCCGAGATGCGGATGCCGAGCACCGGCCCGTCCCCCAGATTTTCGCGCACGATGGCGAGCAGGCTGGCAAGGAACCGCAAGCGGTTCTCGAAGCTGCCGCCATAGGCATCGGTGCGCCTGTTGTGGCGCGCGTTGAGGAAGTCGGAGATCAGCATGCCGTGGCTGGCCAGCAGCTCGATGCCGTCGAAGCCGGCCTCGGCGAAGCGGCGCGCCGCCTTGCCCGCCTCGGCAATCAGCTCCTCGATCAGCGCCACGGGCATGGCACGCGGCATGGTGTGGAAGCGCTGGTCCGGCACGACCGAGGGCGCATAGGCGACGCCGCGCAGGCCGCCGGAAAGGCGCTTGGTCACGCGGCCGGAGTGTGAGAGCTGGCCGAACAGCCGCGCACCATGGCGGTGCACGCCGTCGGCCAGGCGCTTCAGTCCGCGAATGCAGTCGTCGGAGGCGACGATCAGCTCGGGGCTGTCTGTGAAGCCGGTCGGGTGGAAGCGCGCGGCCTCGACGACGATGAGGCCCGCCCCGCCGCGCGCGCGCGCCTCGTGATAGGCAATGAAGTCATCGCCGGGCAGCCCGCCCTTGGCGGCGAGATAGGTCTGGTGCCCGGTAGACAGGATGCGATTGCGGATCTCGATCTTCCGCAGCGTGATCGGCGAGAAGAGGCGTGGAAAAGCGGACATAGGCGAGGGATGAAGCCAGTCCAGGCATAGGAAGATGATCGATCCTACGTCTTTCCCGAGCCGATGTCATGGCCGGTATCGAAGCTTGACGTGCCACCGTTCCCGTTGCTGAATGCGCGTTCGGGGGCGTTGACGCGCGACTCCGCGGGACAAGTGGGGAGGACGACATGATCAGGACGATCTGTAGTGCGGTAGCTCTCGCCTTCGCGGTGCCGATGCTTGCCGCACCGATGGCGTCGGCACAGGACAAGAAGGTGCTGACGATCTCGTCATGGGGCGGCGCCTTTCAGAAGGCGCAGAAGGAAGCCTGGTTCGGCATCGTCGAGAAGGAGCTGAACGTCACCATCAAGGAGGACAACACCTCCGGCATCGCCGACGTGCGCACCCAGGTCGCGTCCGGCAAGCCGACCTGGGATCTCACCACCCAGGGAGCCTACAGCTGCAAGCTGCTCGAGAAGGAGGGGCGGCTGGAGAAGTTCGACGCCGATACGATGAAGGTGCTCAGCGACATCCCGGCGGCGCTCGGTCGCTCGGACCAGTGCGCACCGCAGATCGTCTACTCCGTCGCCATCGGCTGGCGCGACAAGGCATTCCCCGGCAAGGAGCCGCCCGGCTGGGCCGCCTTCTGGGACACCAAGAACTTCCCCGGCCAGCGCTCGCTCCGCAAGCACCCGATCTACGCGCTCGAAATGGCGCTGATCGCCGACGGCGTGCCCATTGACAAACTCTACCCGCTCGACGTCGACCGGGCCTTCCGGAAGCTCGAGCAGCTCAAGCCTCACGTCCTCGTCTGGTGGAGCTCGGGTGCCCAGTCGGCGCAGGTGCTGAAGGACGGCGAGGTCGACATGGTGGCGGCATGGAACGGCCGTATCCAGGCGCTTGAGACAGAGCCCGAAGGCAAGGGCGGCAAAATCAATACGACCTTCAACCAGCAGATCATCGTCTCGGACCACTGGATGATCCCGAAGGGTGCGGCCAACAAGGAGCTGGCGATGAAGGCGATCGCCATCATGTCGCGGCCCGAGGTCAACGCACGCATCTCGAACTACATCAATTATGCGCCGTCGAACTCGAAGTCCTACGACACCGGCGTCATCGCCAAGGAGAAGCTCTCGGGCCTGCCCAATGCCCCCGAGAACGCCAATAAGGGCTTCATCCAGGACAACGACTGGTGGGTGAACAACGCCGACGCCATGGTGAAGCGCTTCGACGCCTTTCTGCAGAAGTAAGGAGCCGTGCCGCGGTGCATGCACCTCGGAGGTCATGCGCCTCGGAGAAAGTGGCGAATGCCTCGCGGACTGACCGCGGCGCCTGACGCCATACCGGACGTGCGGAGAAGCTGAGTGGTTGCGCGGCAGGGATCGGGCGGCACGATGGCCTCGTTGCCGATCTCGATCCGCGGCATCAGCAAGCGGTACGGCGTCTTCACGGCGCTCGACGGCGTCGACCTCGAGATCGCCAGCGGCGAGTTCATCACGCTGCTGGGACCGTCGGGATCGGGCAAGACGACGCTGCTGATGGTGCTGGCGGGCTTCATCCGGCCGGACGGCGGCAGTGTGCGCTTCGGCGACCGCGACGTGTCGCTGACACCGCCGCACCAGCGCGACGTCGGCATGGTGTTCCAGAACTACGCGCTGTTTCCCCACATGACGGTGGCGGGCAACGTCGCCTATCCGTTGAAGCTCCGCGGGATCCCCAAGGCCGAGACGGTGCGCCGCGTCGAGGCGGCGCTTGAGCTGGTGCAGCTCGGCGGGCTGGGCGAGCGGCGCGTCGATCAGCTCTCGGGCGGCCAGCGCCAGCGCGTCGCGCTCGCACGTGCGATCGTGTTCGAGCCGCGCATCCTCCTGATGGACGAGCCCC
>VGEI01000394.1 GCA_016869415.1 Alphaproteobacteria bacterium | reverse complement strand
GTTCAGATCGTTCAAGGGTGGCCGCGGAACTTCTCGGCTAAGCGTGCCGTCGATCTGGGTTTCCGGGCCGATCGGTCCTTCGAAGAGATCATCCGGATCTACATCGAAGATGACCTGCCTCAAGGCTCAATCTCCATCTGAAATCGCCGCTGGCCGCGGCGATTCCGGGCCAGAAGCGCTCCGCCTTCGTCTGGCACTCGGTCGGTGGCTGGGCCGAGGGATTCTACCTCTCCGCCCTCAAACGGGCCGGACAGGCCCTTGAGGTCCGGCTGGAGGTGGAGCGTATCTTCGACGCGGAGCCCGAGGCGATGGTCGCCGTTTGCGGCGATTTCAACGCCGATAGCTGGGAGGTTCCCGTGCAGATCGTGCGGGGTGCCGCGGAGGAGACACAGAACCCGGCCCTCGCCGGTCGGGCACTCACACCTTTGGAGATGAAGGTGGCGAAGCCGCGGCGCTACTCCGTGCTCCACGCCGGCCGGGCTTTGATGCTGGACCACGTCCTGGTCTCGCGGAACCTGGCCGCGCTGGCGGACGAGGTCGATCTTTCCAACGAAGGGCTGGCGGACGAGGTGCTCAGCCATCCCGAGACCCGGCACCCGGCCGAGTCCTTTCACGCGCCGCTCTGCGTCGGGTTCGATTTCAGTCGCCGCGTGGGCTAGAGCATATCCCGGGTAGCTGGAAACGGCTGCGTTGCGTTGTGGTGCGGCGATCCGCCAGGAGCCGGCCCGAAGGCGATGCGGATCCATCGGCGAGGGCCGGCGACGACGCGGGCGCCCGCCACAGCGCAACCCGAAGGGCCGGGGGAATTTGCGCCGCGGGTTCGTCGCGGGGCTTGCCCGTAGTTCCGGCTACGCGCTTCGCCCCGCTCCTGCCCGCGACGTAAATTCCCTCCGGCGCAGCGTTTCCATCTACCCGGGATATGCTCTTGCGGAACAGCGGCAGGTTCATCAGCAGCAGGCCGGCCACCACCAGCGCGGAGGCGGCAATGCGCCGCGGGCCGAAGCCTTCGTGCAGCAGCAGCGTGCCCATCAATGCTGCGAAGAGGACGGAGGTCTCGCGCAGGGCGGCGACATGGGCGAGGGCGCCCACGCTCATCGCCCAGATGGCGATGCCATAGCCGAGCGTCGCAATGATCCCCCCGGCGGTGCCGCGCCACCAGTAGGCGCGCAAGTAGGGCACGACACGCTCGCGGCCGCGCCACCACAAGGCTGCGACCATGACCCACGGGCCCTCGAAGAGGTTGAGCCAGGCGATGTAGCCGAGGGCATCGCCCGATTCGCGCACTCCGAGGCCGTCGACCAGCGTATAGCCGGCGATGCACACGCCGGTGCCGATGGCATAGAGCACGGGCCGCCATTCGTCGCGGCCGCGGGGCAGGCCGTTGCCGAAAGCCAGGCTGGCGATACCGAGGGAGAGCAGGGTGACGCCGGCGGATTCGGCGAGGGACAGGTACTCGCCGACCAGACGGCCGGAGAAGGCCGCGACCAGCAGGGGACCGAGGCCGCGGGCGATTGGATAGACATGCGACAGGTCGCCATGCGCATAGGCGCGCAGCAGGAAGAAATAATAGAAATTGTGCACGATCACCGAGGCGATCAGATAGGGCCAGGACGCCGCGGCGGGGATGGCGACGAATGGTAGAAACGGCAGGGCGATGACGCTGCCGGCCACCATCACCAGGCCGAACGACATGAGCCGGTCGCGGTCGGACTTGACGATGGCGTTCCAGCTCGCGTGCAGCAGAGCGGCGAACAGCACCAGGGCGGCGACGGCGGGCTCGACCTTCACTTCAGCAAATCCGTAATCTCCTTGGCCACCACGCCTGCCACGACGTCTGCCCCGACCGTGTTGTAGTGCCCGTCGATGGCGAAGGTCACCGGCTTGTTGCGGTGGCGCTCCGTCAAGGCGTCAAAGGGATCGATGCACGGAATGTCGAAGGAGCGGCAGAGCGGGCGGGCGAGGTAGGCCATGTAATTGCGCTCCGGGAAGAAGCGGCCGCCGCCGGAATAGGCGAGGTACAACGCATCGTCGATGAAGTAGCGCTCCGGCAGCAGCACGACCGCAAGCCCGACACCCTGCCGCCGGGCCCGCTCCTTCATGTCGTAGAGCAGCCAGAAATTCGCGTCCGGCACCTGGCCCTCCACGATCTGGGTCAGGGGTGTTCCCGGCCGCCAGCGGTGCCAAAGGGCACGCAGCCGTGGCATGAGGAGAGACGCCAGCGCCGAGTTTGCGGCCAGTGCCTCGGCGAATTGCTTGGCGTTCTGCAGGGGGGGCAAGACGACGCCGGTGTAGCCGTAGAGTCGTACGCGTGCGGCGGTGGCGGTGTCCGGCGCCGGCGTCTCGCCTGGCGGATTCGCTGGCTCGGCCGGGGCGTTGACCAGATAGCCTTCGACGAGGCGCATCACGCCGATAGGGTGCTGCGGCGTGATCAGGTCGTTCCAGCTCACGCCGACGAGCACGAAATCGCCATCGCGAGCCTCGGCGAGCACGCGGTCGAGGCGGGTGGCGTACTGGTCGATGTTGATGCCCGGCACGCCCCAGTTCTCGACACGCGTGCCGGGTCGATGGGTATTCAACGTCTCCTGGAGACGCGCCGGCCAGGTTTCGTCGTCGTTCAGACCGTGGCCGAAGGTCTGGCTGTCACCCAGTATAAAGAGTCGCCGGTGTGGCGCTGCAGCGGTTGCCGGGCCGCGACGCACGCCGCGGGCATCGGCGGTCACCGTCTTGGCCCGGAAGTCGACGCGATTGTCCATGACGCCGCGGAAGTCGGGGGTCAGCGTCCAGACGCCGCTGGCGGCGGTCATCAGGTTGCGCGGCAGGGAATAGGGGCTCGGCGGCGGACGAATGAGCCATGTCGCCGCCTCGAGCAGTGCCAGCCCGACGGTTAGCGATGCAAAGACGAGGCCCGCATTGAGCAGGAAGAGGCGTAAACGAGAGGCCACGGCAAACCGCGATGAGAAACGCGCGATCTTAACGGCCTCGCGCCCCGCTGTCCCGCCAATGAAAAAAGCGTTGGACGGGTCTGCCGTCCAACGCCACGTCGAAGTTGCTCAGGAGAGAATTTAGTTTGTGTTCTGACGCACCGAGCGTGCGGCTAGATCTTCTTTTTCGCCTTCTTCTTGGCTTTCTTCTTGGCTGCCATGGTGTGACTCCTTGGTTCCGATGGTCCGTGATCGTCGAGGGTGCGCGCCGGATGGCTAGGGGGACGCTAGGAAACGCCGCCGACTAAATCCCGCACGTTGTGAAAACCCTCCCTGAAATCGATCCGAACAACACTAGAACATCATTGCCCAAGCCTAACTGTCAAGCAAAATCAATAGGCAGGGGGTTGACAAGGAGATCCTACTAATCGTTGCGAGAGCTCCAAAAGCTTGACGGATGATCCGGTCAGCCAGCCAGAGCTAGTAGTTATTTTAGTCGCACGGCTATCGAATAGCGACGAAAAGCCGCAGAAAACCGCGCTAAATTAACCTTCGTTACGATCAGCGCCGGATACGAATCCAGACCTATTTTGCCCGGGCGCGCAGCGCCGCCACGGCCCTTCGCCGCGCTCGCCGGGCGAGCGGGACAAGCGCCGCAGCGGCGCGGAAAAATCCGCCGCGCGGCATGCCGGCGAGGGCCATGAAGCTGAT
>VGEI01000393.1 GCA_016869415.1 Alphaproteobacteria bacterium | reverse complement strand
CGACGGCCCAGGTGGTGAGCCTCGACTTCTACGCCGAATGTCTGGACATCTGCCGGCACTTCGGCATCTACGTGCTTTCCGACATCGCCTACGCCGAGATCTACTTCGACGACAATCCACCACCCTCGATCCTGCAGGTGCCAGGCGCCAAGGATCTTGCCGTCGAGTTCACGTCGATGAGCAAGACCTATTCGATGGCCGGCTGGCGTGTCGGCTTCGCCGCCGGCAACAAGCGGCTGATCGGCGCGCTCGCCCGCATCAAGTCATATCTCGATTACGGCGCCTTCACCCCGGTGCAGGTGGCCGCCACCGCGGCGCTCAACGGGCCGCAGGATTGCGTGGTCGAGGCGCGCGCCGTCTATAGGCAGCGGCGCGATGCGCTGGTCAGCGGCCTGAAAGCCGCGGGCTGGGACGTGCCGAGTCCACCCGCCTCGATGTTCGCCTGGGCGCCTATCCCGGAGCGCTTCCGGCACCTCGGCTCGCTGGAGTTCTCCAAGCTGCTGCTCAAGGAAGCCAACGTGGCGGTATCGCCGGGTCTCGGATTCGGCGAGTACGGCGACGAGTACGTGCGCCTGGCGCTGGTCGAGAACGTGCAGCGCATCCGCCAGGCGGCGCGCAACATCCGCACCTTCTTGAACAGCGACACCGCCCTACCGGAGCCGCCGACCCAGAAGAATATGTCGGCCCGCAGCCGGGCTGCTGTTTCCTGACGCCGGGGGAATCGTGAACTCCATGTCGAGCGCGGGCCAGCCGCCGCTCAAGATCGCAATTGCCGGGCTCGGTACCGTCGGTGCCGGCGTTCTCAAGTTGTTGGCCACGAACCAGGAGTTGGTCGCGCGCCGCGCCGGACGCTCGATCGTGGTGACCTCGGTCAGTGCCCGCGATAGGTCGCGGGACCGCGGTATCGATATCGGCAAGCTGCGCTGGTTCGACGACGCGGCAGCCATGGCAGCGGAAGCCGATGCCGACGTCATTGTCGAGCTGGTCGGCGGCTCCGACGGTATCGCGCGCCGGGTTCTCGATGCGGCGATTGCGCGCGGCAAGCACATCGTGACCGCCAACAAGGCGTTGCTTGCCCTGCACGGGACGGCGTTAGCGCGCGCCGCGGAGGCCAGGGGTGTAGCGCTGTGCTACGAGGCGGCGGTGGCCGGTGGGATTCCGGTGATCAAGTCCGTGCGCGAAGGTCTGGCTGGCAATCAGATCACGCGCGTCTACGGCATCCTCAATGGCACCTGCAACTATATCTTGACGCAGATGCGTAAGACCGGCCGCGCCTTCGCCGACGTCTTGGCTGACGCGCAGAAGCTTGGCTATGCCGAGGCCGATCCAAGCTTCGACGTTGACGGTATCGACGCGGCGCATAAGCTCGCGGTGCTTGCCGCGCTCGCCTTCGGTACCGAGGTGAATTTCAAGGGCGTACATATCGAGGGTATCCGTCACGTTTCGCCCACGGATCTCGATTACGCCAAGGAACTCGGCTACCGGGTGAAGCTGCTCGGCGTGGCGCGCATGACTGAGCACGGGTTGGAGCAGCGTGTACATCCTTGCATGGTGCCGCTCGAGACGCCGATCGCCGACGTCGAGGATGTGTTCAACGCCGTGGTTGCCGAGGGCAATTTTGTCGGCAACTCGGTCTACGAGGGGCGTGGGGCTGGTGCCGGACCGACGGCTTCGGCCGTAGCCGCAGACCTGATCGACCTCGCCCGTAACCGGCGTACCCCGACATTCGGCGTGCCCGTTGACTATCTGGCGAAGCCCCCGATCTCGCCGATGGATCGACGGGTTGGCGCTTATTACATCCGTTTGATGGTGGTGGATCGCCCAGGAGTGATCGCGGATATCACCGCCGTGCTGCGCGACGAGAGCGTGTCGCTCGAGGCGATGCTGCAGCGCGGACGCAGCCCCAACGAGACCGTGCCGGTCGTCTTGACGACGCACGATACGAACGAGGCGGCGATGAACCGGGCGTTGTCGAGGATAGCGGCCTTCTCGCACGTCAGTGAACCGCCGCGCGCCATACGGATCGAAGCCCTTTGAGGGCCCGCAGGGAGGAAACAATGGCCGAAAAGATGAACATGGACCGCAACCTCGCCCTCGAGGTGGTGCGCGTCACCGAGGCGGCGGCCCTGTCGGCCTCGCGCCTGATGGGCCGCGGTGATGAGAAGGCGGCAGACCAGGCCGCTGTTGACGCTATGCGTAGCGCCCTCAACGGGCTCAACATCCAGGGCGTGGTGGTCATCGGCGAGGGCGAGCGCGACGAGGCGCCGATGCTCTATATCGGCGAGAAAGTCGGCAAGGGGACGGGCCCACGCGTCGACATCGCCCTCGATCCGCTGGAGGGCACGACGATCACCGCCAAGGGCGGGCCCAACGCGCTGGCAGTCATCGCCATGGCCGAGGAGGGCGGGTTCCTCAACGCGCCTGACGTCTACATGGACAAGATCGCGGTAGGCGGCGGCCTGCCGGACGGCGTGGTCGATATCGACGAGCAGCCCAAGACCAATCTCAGGAACCTGGCCAAGGCAAAAAAGAGCGAGGTCGGCGACCTCGTTGTCTGCATCCTCGATCGTCCACGCCATGCAGAGCTGATCGCCAAGGTTCGCGAGGCCGGGGCGCGCATCATGCTGATCTCGGACGGCGACGTCAGCGGCGTCATCGCCACCTCGCGCCCGGGCTCCGGTGTCGATATCTACATGGGTTCGGGTGGTGCTCCCGAGGGCGTGCTGGCCGCGGCGGCGTTGCGTTGTATCGGCGGCCAGATGCAGGGCCGCTTGATCTTCCGCAACGAGGACGAGAAGCAGCGCGCCGCCAAGTGGGGCATCAAAGACCTCAACCGCAAGTACACGATGCTCGACATGGCCAAGGGCGACGTCATGTTCGCCGCTACGGGCGTCACCGACGGCTCGATGCTGCGCGGCGTACGGCGCTACGGCGATACCGGGTCGACACACTCCATCATCATGCGCTCCAAGACCGGGACGGTGCGGGTGATCGAGGCGACGCATAACTTCATGCGCAAGCCGGGTCTCGAACCGGCGAAGTAGGAGGCTATGGGGGAAACCGGCAGCGTTTTCCTCGGAGTCGAGCGCTCCGCCACCGGCCGTCGCTGGCTTACGCGGCTGGGTGATGAACGCAAGGCGCTGGGGATGGCCCAGCGCCATGGCCTGCCGGAAATCGTCGCCCGCGTGCTCGCCTCGCGCTGCCTTGACGAGGAAGCGATCCCGAGCTTCCTTGAGCCGCGCCTGCGTGACCAGCTTCCCGACCCGGCGCATCTCAAGGACATGGACGCCGCGGCTGCGCGCGTCGCGGCAGCGGTCAAGCGTGGTGAGACCGTGGCGATCTTCGGCGATTACGACGTCGACGGCGCCACCTCGTCTGCGCTTCTCCATCGCTTCCTCACGGCAGCCGGCGGCAAGGTCCGGGTCTACATCCCCGACCGCCAGCGCGAGGGCTATGGCCCCAACGCACCGGCGCTGCTGCGATTGAAGGGGGAGGGGGCGGCGGTCGTCGTCACCGTGGATTGCGGTATTACGGCCCATGCACCCCTGCAGGAAGCGGCCAAAGCCGGGCTTGAGGTCGTGGTCATCGATCATCACGTAGCCGAGCCAAAACTGCCGCCGGCCTTGGCGGTGGTGAAT
>VGEI01000392.1 GCA_016869415.1 Alphaproteobacteria bacterium | reverse complement strand
GGCGGCTTTGATGCCGGCACTCAGCACCTCGTAACCCGGCGCCTGGGCGGCACCGTGGGCGAGGCCCTCGTCGCGATGCGCCAGCTCGTCCTGGCGGAACTCCTCGATGACCTGCCTGAGCTCAGGCTCCGTCTCGCCCAGCGACGCCGCCTGCGCGGCATAGTGCTCGTCGATGACTTCCTCGACCGCCACCGTGCAGGCCATGGCGGCGCGCTCGCCGAGCAGTGCGGTTGCGGCACCCAGAGCAAAGCCGGCGGCATGCCACAACGGCGCTAGCGCGGTCGGGCGCACGCGGCGCTCGGGCAGCAGGCGATCGAAGGTCTCGAGATGCCTGCGCTCCTGCTCGGCCATGCGGCGGATGACCTCGCCCGCCGGTGTATCGCCAAGAATGGCGAGCTGCCCGGCGTAGATGCGTACGGCGCCGTACTCGCCGGCATGGTCGACGCGCAGCATGCGCGCGACCTTCTCCTCGGGCGAGAGGTCGCCGGGCAGGGGCGGGCGCGTCGTCGTGTCACTCATCGGATCGGGCGCCGGGAGAAAAGGGGGCTGGCCACGGCCAGCAGGCCGAGCACCAGCGAGGCAATGAAATTGTAGCTGGCCATGGAGAGGCCGAACAGCAACCATTGGACCTCGTCGCAGCGCACCACGGGCTGGGCGAGCAGGCGCGCACGCAGCTCCTCGATGCTCGAAGCACCACCGACGGCCGAGCCGCATCCGGCCGTGCCCTGCCACCAATGCTGCTCGACGCCGATATGGAAGAAGGCGATGCCAGCCCCCGCGAGCAGGGCCAGGCCCGCCGCGACGAGGAGCAGCGTGACGCGCGGCACCACCAACGCCCCGAGGGCGAAAACGATGGCGCCGGCATGGGCGTAGCGCTGCCAGTGACAGAGCACGCACGGCGCATAGCCGCCGAGATACTGGAAGGCGAGCGTGCCGCCGAGCAGAGCGGCACAGGCGAAGAGAACGATCAGGGCCGCTTGGCGCGGCGCAGGCAGCATCATGCCGGCAAGTATAACGCCTTCAGATCAGGTAACGCACGACCACGAAACCGCCGACCAGTCCGACGACGAAGACAGTGGTGACCAGCGTCAGCCGCTTCTCGACGAACTCACGGATCGGAGGGCCGAAATAGCGCAGCAGGGCGGCCACCAGATAGAAGCGTGCTCCGCGGGTGGCGATCGAGGCAGCCATGAAGACCCAGAAGTCGAAGGCGGCAGCACCGCTGGCGATGGTCACCAGCTTGTAAGGGATGGGGGTCAGCCCTTTGACCAGGATGATCCACAAGCCCCATTCGTTGTAGGCATCGCGGAAGGCGGCGAATTTCTCCTGGTAGCCGTAGAAGGCAATGACCGTCTGGCCGACGGTCTCGAAGAGGTAGTAGCCGATGGCGTAGCCGGCTGCCCCGCCCAGCACCGAGGTGACCGTGGCCACGAAGGCGATGCGCCAGGCGAGATCCGGGCGCGCCAGGACCATCGGGATGATCATGGCGTCGGGCGGGATGGGGAAGAAGGAACTCTCGGTGAAAGAGACGACGCCCAGCGCCGGCAGAGCCTTGGGGCCCGCCGCAAGGCGCATCGTCCAGTCGTAAAGGCGTCGGATCACAGGAGCGGGACTCACCCGGCAAGAGAAAGCGGCGGGCCGATGTAGCAGGGAGCACCCCACGGTGCAACCTGCCGGGGGGCGCTAGCGGCGCTGAATCACCCGGTTGGGCGGTAAGCGGACTGTTACGGTAGTGCCGGAGTCCGGCTTGCTGGTGAGGTCGATGCTGCCGCCATGCAGCTCGACGAGGTTGCGGCAGATACTTAGGCCCAGGCCGCTACCGCCGTATTTGCGGCTGATACCGGCATGGCCCTGGCGAAATGGCTCGAAGAGCCGCGGCAGGATCTCCGGCGCGATACCGATGCCGGTGTCGGTGACGGTCAGGGCCAGGGCGCCAGCATCGAGCGTGGCGGTAAGCGCGACGCCGCCGGAATCGGTGAACTTCACGGCGTTCGACAGCAGGTTCAGAACCACCTGCTTGAAGGCGCGCAGATCGACATGCACGGCTAGACCTGCCGGACCCGGGTCAAGGGAGAGCTTCAGACCCTTCTGCTGCGCAGCGGCCGTGACGATGGCCAGGCACTCGGCCAGTGCCGGCGCGAGCTCGACGTCGCTTTCCTCAAGCTCGTACGGCCCGGCTTCGATGCGCGACAGGTCGAGGAGGTCGTTGATCAGGTCGAGCAGCATGACGCCGCTGCTACGGATGTACTGCGCGTAGGTCTGATAGCGCGCCGGCAGGGGGCCCAGCGTTTCCGTCGACAACATCTCTGAGAAGCCGATGATGGCGTTCAGCGGGGTCCTCAGCTCGTGGCTCATGTTCGCCAGGAACTCCGACTTGATGCGGCTCGCCTTGAGGGCAGTGTCACGCGCCTCGGCGAGCTGGCGTGCCAGCTGGCCGGTGTCTTCGAGCGCGGCCTTCTGCGCCTGGATGTGGACGAGGAAGTCGGCGATCGAATCGTGGATGGCGAAGTCGGCGATGGTCAAGCCGAGCCGCGGCAGGGTCTGGAGGTCGGTCACCCAGGGGCTGCCGACGAACACCAGCGTCGAGGAATCGCCGGGGACGATCTGACCCTTGAGTACGAGCTCCGGCCGGGCACGCGCCTCGACCATGAAGATGGTCGAGGCGGCGCTGACTAGTGAATCGAAGTCCAGGGCGAGGGCGGGTCTTCGAATGGTGAAGTGGTCGGAAAAATCGGCCTGCGATGCGAGCGCCGGAAGAATACGGCGAAGGACCGGCCCCGCCTGGCGCACCTGGAGCGCGCGGTCGAGGACCAGATGAAACGGGAAGAGGCGGTGGAGCGCCGCGGCATCGAGCCCGAAGCCCGCCGCCGCGCCGGCCGGCGCGGGGGGAGGTGTCGCGTCATCGGCGGTCACGCGCAGCGTCGCCGTAGAGCACGACGAACTCGTCGTGGTCGTGGCCGTTGGCCCGCGAGCGGTCGAGACGTATCGAGACCGGCGTGTTGAAGCGCTTGCCCAGCCCCTTGACCATGCCGATGGCTACCGGCGCCAGGCCGGGACGCTTGGAGTAGTAGTGCAGCCGCAGGCTGCCGTCGGTGAGATCGGTGACGTCGGTGACGCGGAACGAGGGCGGCTCAAGCTTGGGGAAGGTGAGCGCCACGCGGGTGTGCATGTTGTCGAGGTTCTTAAGGAAGTCGACCAGGTTGCTGCCGGCGAACTCCAGCAGGTGGCCGAAGCCCGCTTCCGCCGAGTAGACGGTCCAGTACTCGCCGAAGGCTTCGAGGATCTGCTCGGCCGGGGTCTTGAGTACCTCGCTGGCGGCACCCACCAGCCTGTAGGTCACCTCGTCCGGATACTTCTCCATGCTGATGAAGTGCGGGTCGTTGACGCCCGCCTTGCGGGCGATCTCGTTCCACGTCGCCTCGCCGAACTTGGTGACGACAAGGTCGTGGACCGCCTTGTTGATCAGCCCGTACATGAAGCCCCAGGGTAGACCGTTCGCAGGATGGCCCGGCCGCACGCCGGATAGGCGCCCGCTGAAAAGCGATCCAACCCTAAGTGTCGGTCCGGAAAGAAGTTGAGTCGAAGGAATCGATTGTGATTCATTGAAGGGCACCCGAGTCGCAGCCAGGGGGTGCCCGATGTGGACGACCG
>VGEI01000391.1 GCA_016869415.1 Alphaproteobacteria bacterium | reverse complement strand
CGGCGGCACGGCGGGCAGTACGACCGCCATGGCGCGCGGCTACATGCTCATCCTCGACGGCTTCAACGCCGAGGAACTGCGCGATGTCGAGGAGTACCTGGTGGTCTTCTCCGGCTACCAGCGCCACCGCCCGACCCTGCAGCTCCAGCGCCGCCAGGAGCTCTGGTACGAGTCGACGAGCGACTCCGCCCGCATCAACCGCAACCTCTCGAAGATGCTGGAGCACATGGACATGCGCGGCCGGCTCACCTTCTCCGGCAACACCTTCACCCTCGAGAAGATCACGGTCAGGCAGAAGCGCCAGCCGATCGACCGCAGCCAGTTCGCCAACTAGCACCGGAGATGCGTCCGATGTCCCGAGGGAATGATCGGGCGGGATTCGTCGCCGCGGCGTTCGCCTGCGCGCTCCTCGCCGGCTGCGCCGCGGGTCCCCGGGGCGACCGAGGACCTACGCGTCGCTGCGAGCCCCGGGGAGATCCCGGCCAAGTCGGTTACCGACTTCACCGGCGCGCGATGACGAAAGCGGGACTTCTCGGCCTCGTCCTGCTCGCGGCGACGCTTGCCTCCGGCGGCGTGTCGGCACAGGCCGTCCGCGACCAGACCGACATCCTCCGCCAGCTCGCGCCGACCGCCGCGGCCGATACGGCCCGACCACGATCGATCGACCTCGACATCGCCTTCGCCATCAACTCGGCCGAGCTTCTGCCGGGTGCCGCCCGTCAGCTCGACGAGCTGGCCGCGGCGCTTCGTTCGCCCACGCTCTCGGGCGCGGAGGTCGTGATCGCCGGCCATACCGACGCCAGCGGTTCTGCCGATCTCAACCGCAAGCTCTCGGAACGGCGCGCCGAGTCGGTGAAGACCTACCTGGTCGATCGCCACCGGCTCGATCCGCGGCGCCTCAAGGCGACAGGCCATGGCGCCGACCGTCCGAAGCTGCCCTTCGATCCCCGCAACCCCGCCAACCGCCGTGTCGAGATCGCCGTCGCCGGCGGCGACGGCGGGCCGGGGGTGGCAAGGCCGGTGCGATGATCGCCCGGCTCCGCGCGATGGTCGTGGCGGGCATCCTCCTGACCGCCGGACCGGCTTCGGCGCAGGCGCCAGCCGCCGCCGTCTACGACGCGATCGCGGGCGAACTGATCGAGCTGCTTCGTGCCGGCGAAGGTCCGTCCGGACTCCTCGACTTTCGGCGTATCAGGATCGCCATCTGGCCCTTCGGCCGCGACGACGACCTGCCGATCGCGCATGATGCGGCGAACACGATCAACGACGCGCTGCTCCCCGCGCTGCTCCGCAGGGCAGGCAGCCGCTACGTGTTCCTCGGCCGGAGCGATCTCAGGGCGGTCATCGCCGATCTCGAGGAGACGGCGGCCGAGGCCGACGCGGTCTCCAAGGTGGCGAAGGGCGCGCTCGCCGACATGCTGCTGATCGGCCGGCTCGACGCCGGCGTCCGGGACGTCCTGGTCAGCTACAAGGTGGTGACGTCGCGCTCATCCAATGCAGGCGAGTACAAGGCGGCGAGCACGCCACGCCCGGTGCCCGTCCGCCAGACGGCGAGCGGAGTCGCTCTCGACCGGGCCATCGCCGACGGCGCCCGGCGTCTGCTCGATCGGGTTCCGGATCTGGAGGAGTTGAGGCTGGCCGGCGTGCGCTTCCGGAACAGCGGACGGCACACGGATCTCGGTGCCTACCTGGAGCAGCACCTCGCCGAAGCGATCGCGGCAGCGGCCGCGAACGCGCTGACCGGCCGACGCGTGCGGCTGAGGCAGGCGGAGCTCGGTGCGCGGGGACTGGAGCGGCTTCGCGGCATCGGAGCCGAGCCCAGGGACCTGAAGGCCGAAGGCTTCGAGCACGCCTCGGGTGCCTATACGCTGGGCGGGAGCTACTGGGACTTCGACGACTCGGTCGAGGTCAAGATCCGCCTCTCCGGCAAGGACGGAAGGTTCGCCGCGTGGAGCCAGAAGATCACCAAGGCGACCCTTCCGTCCGGCATCGAGGTCAGGCCGCCTTCCGACGGAATTGATCCGATCCGCGACAACGACAACCTCGGCCCGGTCCGCTTCGTGCTGTCGAGCACGCGCGGCGACAATCCTCGCTATCGCGTCGGCGAGACCGCGCACTTCACCATGCTGCTCGGCGCCGATGCCTGGGTCTACTGCTTCTACCGGCAGGCCGACGGCTCGCTGGCGCGGCTCTTCCCGAACCCCTATCACGGCGACGCCCGGCTCGCCGGCCGCGTCCTGCACGAGGTGCCGAGCCGGGTCATGCCGTTCGATCTCCGCGTCAAGGAGCCGGCCGGCACCGAGCTGCTCAAATGCTTCGCCACGAGCCGGGATGTGCGCGCCGATCTGCCGCCCGACCTTGCGGACTTCGGACGTATCACACTGCCGGCGACATGGACTGAGCGGCTCCCGATCGTCTTCCGACAAATCCGGAACGCGACCGTGTCGGAAGCAAGCCTGGTGGTGACCGTGACGCGCTGAGGGGGAAGAGATGCGCGGGCTGGTTCGACTTCTCGTGCTCTGCCTGATCCTGAGCGCCTCGTCGGCCGCCTGGGCGCAGGGCGGCGCGGCCGAGCGCCGCGTGGCGCTGGTGATCGGCAATGCCGCCTACAAGACCGGTCCGCTGCGCAATCCGGTGAACGATGCCCGCGACATGGCGGCGGCGCTGCGCGCGACCGGCTTCACGGTGATCGACCGCTACGACGCGAATGCGCGCGACATGAGGCGGGCGATCGTCGATTTCGGCAATGCCATCGAGCGTGATGGCGTCGGCCTTTTCTTCTTCGCCGGCCATGGCGTGCAGGTCGGCGGGCGCAACTACCTGCTGCCTGTCGATGCCGAGATCGAGCAGGAGGAACATGTCGAGGTCGAGGCGATCGACGAGGCATCGGTGCTGCAGCGCATGGCGGGTGCGCGCTCGCGGCTCAACATCGTCATCCTCGATGCCTGCCGCAACAACCCGTACGCCAGCCGGTTCCGCTCGCTGTCCCGCGGGCTCGCTGTCACGCCGGCTCCGGTGGGGACCTTCCTCGCCTATGCGACCGGACCCGGCAACGTCGCCGCGGACGGGAGCGGCCGCAACGGCGTGTTCACCGCCGCGCTGCTGACGGCCATGAAGGCGCCCGGGGTCGAGCTCGAGCCGCTGTTCAAGGACGTCAGATCGAGCGTGATGCAGGCGACCGGCGGGCGCCAGGTTCCGTGGACGAACTCGTCGGTCACCGGCGATTTCTACTTCCGACCTGCAGCCGCGACTCCCGTCGCGCCGCCACAGGCGTCCGTCGCTGCGCCGACGCCACCGCCTCCCACCGTCGCGACTCCCGTCGCGCCGCCACAGGCGCCCGTCGCTGCGCCGACGCCACCGCCTCCCACCGTCGCGCTGGAGCCGATCGACAAGAGCAATGTTGTGAAGGAACCTCAGGGCGCCAGGGTTCGCGAACAGCCGGATGTGAGATCGAAGCAGGTGGCGACGCTGAAGATGGGCGAGGCCGTTCATGTTCTGGGCAAGGTGAAAGGCGAGGAGTGGGTGCTGGTTGAGCGCGGCGGAAAGACCCTGGGCTACATGGCGCAGGGCCTGCTGCAGGATGCGGAGGAATGGCGCCGCCAGCAGGCGGCGGTGGTTCCGCCGGCTCCGCCTGCGGCACCTCTGCCGGCGCGCCCGACCCAGCCTGCGCCCT
>VGEI01000390.1 GCA_016869415.1 Alphaproteobacteria bacterium | reverse complement strand
CTGTAGCTGTAGCCCAGCAGGTTGGTAGCATCGGCGTCGCGCACATCGTCGCTCAGCGCCCGCTCGAGGACCGGTATGGCCTTGGCATACTCCTTGGCCTTCACCAAACGCTCACCTTCGACGTAGTTGCGTCCCTTGGGTGCTGGCCCGGGATCGGTGCTGACCATGGCGGCGGCGGGAAGCGCCAATACCACTGCACTCGCCAGCAACACGCCCATCCAGCTCTTGAACTGCATTACTGCCTCCTGCGCCGGCGGAAATCCCGATACGGGAACGGATTATATCTACGCGTGGCAGCCCTTACCAGACCACGGGTTGCCTACGATGTACGCCGCAATGATCGTAATATTCCCGTCATTCCACGCCGGAGTCATGATGCATATCGCCGCCGTCCTGGTCGCATTGGCACTGGCCGCCTGCGACACCCCGCCCTCAACCATCGCCGAGGTCGTCAGGAAAAGCGACAAGGTCCAAAGCCGTGCCGAACTCGAGCGCGTACTGGGCAAGCCACACAGGTTGACCCGTACCGGACCGGCCGAAACCTGGACCTACAAGGCCACAGATGGCGAGATCAGCTTCCTGGTCGTTGGCGACAACGTGCGGCGCTGAGACCTAGATCCCCAGTGCCTTCGGCAGCCACCAGACGAGCTGCGGTGCGGCGATCAGGAAGCCGACCAGCACAAGATCCGCCCCCAGGAACGGCAGCGTGGCGCGGTAGATGCGGGAAACCGGTATCTCAGGATGCTGGGCCTGGATGACAAACACGGTCATGCCGGTGGGCGGCGTGATAAGGCCGATAGTGCACATCACCGTGACGAAGATGCCAAACCAGATACCGTCGTAACCGATGCCAAGCACCAGCGGCAGAGTCACCGGCACCGTGACCAGGATGGTACTGACCTCATCCAGGAAGGTGCCGAGCAGGATGTAGAGCGCCGCCACGGCTGCCAGGATAACCACTGGCGACAGATCGGCCTGCTGCACCCAGGCTGCGAGCTCCGTCGGAAAGCGGGTCAGCACGATGAAGCGGGCGAAAATGAAGGCACCCACGACGATGAAAAACAGCGCGGCTGTGGTGAACACGGTCTCAAGCAGCGCTTGCCACAGTCCGCGCCAACCCATGGCGCCGGTACCGAAGGCGATGACGATGGCCACAAACGCAGCCACCGCTGCGGCCTCGGTCGGCGAGAACCAACCGAGATAGATGCCGAACACGGCGAAGATGAAGAGTACGCCGAGCTTCCACATACCTACCGCAGCGCGCAAGCGCTGGCTGATCTGCATGGCCGCAACGCGCGGTACCCAGTCCGGCCGTACCCAGGCCACGGCGAAGACCGCGAGTACATAGAAGGCAGCCAGCATAAAGCCGGGGATGAAGGCAGCGGCATAGAGCTTGGGCAGCGACTGCTCGGCGACAATGGCGTAGATGGCCAGCAGCACCGAGGGCGGAATCAGCACGTCGAGCGTGCCGGCTGAGGCAACACAGCCGGCGGCGAATGCCGGGTCATAGCCGTGCCGGCGCATCTCCGGGATGGCAACGCGCGAGAAGGTCGCGGCCGTGGCGATCGAGGAGCCACAGATGGCGCCGAACAGCGCACAGGAACCGATAGTGGCGTTGGCGAGCGCGCCACGCACACCCGAGAACAGGCCGTTGGCTGCCTGAAACAGCTCGCTGGCCATGTTTGCCCGCGAGGCGACGGCTCCCATCAGGATGAACAGCGGCACGACCGACAGCGAATAGGCGCTGGCCAGCTGGAACGGAACCGTGCCGAACATCTTCAGCGCGGTATTCCAGCCGTCGAGGGCGGCGTAGCCGAGCAGGCCGCTGGCGGCCAGCGCGATGGCAATGGGCACCCGCAGGAAAATCAGCAGCAGCAGCAGGCCAACGCCCAAGATCCCGACCGCGGCGACGGTCATTGCGAGCGCTCGTGACGTTCGGCGTCGGGCCGGATGGCCATCGCCGCGGCGGCGATGCCGCTCCCGATCAGGCCGGCAAGCACCGGGACCCAGTACCAGATGCGGGGCAGTTCCAGATCAGAGGTGATGTCGCCGAAAAGCAGAGTGTCTCTCGCCACCTGCCACCCCTGCCAAGCCATCACGGCGATGACCACGATAGCCAGCAGCTCAGCCAGGCGCTTCAGCAGAATCACCCGCTTTCCGGCGACCTGGTCGACAAGATCGACCACGATATGTTCGTCACGCAGGAACGCCGCCGGCAGCGCCAGGAAGAACGTGCAGGCAAGCAGCAGCTCGATCAGCTCGAACGTGCCACGGATCGGCCGGTTGGCAACGGCCCTCAGAACGACGTCGACGACCGTCAGCATCATCATGCCGACAAGCGCCAGCGCGGCGAGTCCACCACACAGGCCTGCGGTGAGCGACCGCCAACGTCTCATGCGGTCGCCCCCGCGTCCGTGCCAGTCAGTTCCAGAAGTTCTTCGACGTCGGCGTGTGTTTGGCAGCCAGCGCGCGCATCATGTCGTAGACCTGCCGAGCCGGTAGGCCCTTGTCCTGAAGCTCCTTGATCTTCGCCTCGGAGACCTCGGCACCGATCTTGCGGACCTTCTCGTTCTCGGCAGCCGACAGCTTGATGGCCTCGCTGCCGCCATCCACGAGCAGCTTCTTACCGGGCACGTCGAGCCCGTCCCAGGCCTCGCCGACCTCTTTCTCCTTGCCGGTCATGCTGTCCATGACCAGCTTCTTGAGGTCGGCGGGAAGCTTGTTCCAGAAATCCTCGTTCATGCCGACGCCGAAGCTGGTGACGTAGGCGTAGAGCTCGGTCGAGTATTTGACGATGCCGCCGAGACGGAAGGCGATGCCGGCACCGCCGTAGTCGATAAAGGTGCCGTCGATCGTGCCCTTCTGCAGCTGCTCGGCGATCTCTGTCGGCGGCACGCCCACGGGCGTAGCCCCCAGACCCGCGACGAGATCGCGCACGGTGGGCGAAGCGAAGCGCAGTCGTAGCCCCTTGAAATCGTCGAGGGTACGGATGGGTTTCTTGGTCGTGTGCGGCCCACCCGGTTGATGCGTGAGCAGCATCAGAAGCTTGATGCCTCGGTGCTCGGCGTCGAGGTATTTGGAGCGCAGCTCGGCGTCATTGAGCACTTTGGTGCCGATCTCGGCGCTGCCCACCATGAACGGCAAGTTGACGATCTCCGTAAGCGGGAAGCGCCCCGGCGTTCCGCCGTGCAGAAACCACGAGACATCGGCCTGACCGGTGCGCGCGAAGTCATAGTGTTGCGGTGTGGGCCCCATCTGGGCGTTGGGGAAGCGCTTGACCGTGATCCGGCCGCCGGAGTCCTTCTCAAGACCCTCCGACCATTTGATCAGCCATTGCGACATGGCGTGCTGGTCGCCGACGAAATAGGCGAGTTTCATCTCGAATTTCTGCTGCGCCTGGGCGCTGCCCGCGCCGGCCAGAAGCAGCACCGCACCAGCCGACGCCGCCACCCGAACCCATGGTTTCATGGCTGTTTCTCCCTGTTATGCAGGGATTATTGCAAACCGCACCGCCCCCGCCAAGGTGGACCGCTCGCTGCCTTACTCTGCGTCAGGGCCGTATGGCGGCCAGGTCGTCGTGGTCCTCCCCCTGAACAGTGGTCCGCCCTGAACTATGTCTTTTGACAAGAAGGAGGACTGCAATGCCGAAGAAGAGGCACAAGCCTGAAGAGATCGTTTCG
>VGEI01000389.1 GCA_016869415.1 Alphaproteobacteria bacterium | reverse complement strand
GCCTGAGTCATCCCTCAGGCGAGAAGATGAACTACCGGCACGCCTATCACGCGGGAAACTTCGCCGACGTCGTCAAGCACGCGGTCCTGGCGCTGCTCGTCGAGCGGCTGAAGCTCAAGGATTCCGCCTTCGCCGTGCTCGACACCCATGCCGGCATCGGCCGCTACGATCTGCGCTCGGGGCCGGCGCAGAAGACTGGCGAGTTCCGCTCCGGCATCCTGCGTTTGCTCGAGCAGGACCCCCGCTCGCTGCCTGCGGAGCTGAAGCCCTATCTCGGTGCCGTGCGGGCGCTCAACGGCGGCGCCGGTTTCACCGCCGGCTCGTTGCGCTGGTATCCCGGCAGCCCGCGGATGGTGCGCTCGCTGCTGCGCCGGCAGGACAGGCTGACGCTGCTCGAGCTGCATCCCGAGGACGCGGCGGCGCTCACCGAGCTCTTTGCCCGCGACCGCCAGGTCACGGTGCGCCAGGCCGACGGCTATATTGGCCTGAAGGCGCTGCTGCCGCCGCCCGAGCGGCGCGGGCTGGTGCTGATCGACCCGCCTTTCGAGCGGCGCGATGAGTTCGAACGTCTGGCGCGCGGCCTGCGCCAGGCCTATCGCCGCTGGGCGACCGGGCAGTATCTGCTCTGGTACCCGATCAAGGACCGTGCGCCGGTCGATGCCTTCCACGCGGCGCTCAAGGCCGCGAGTATCCCGCGCATCCTGCTCGTCGAGTTCCTGCGACACCCGGCTGACGATGCCGAGCGGCTCAACGGCTGCGGCCTCGTCCTGGTCAACCCGCCGTGGAAGACCGAGGAGGCGCTGCGTGCCCTGCTGCCGGCGCTGGCGAAAATCCTGGCCGACGACAAGGGCACGACCCGCGTCGAGTGGCTGGTTCCCGAGGTTGCCGCTGCCGGGTAAGCTCGCGCCATGCTCATCGCCCAGATCTCCGACCTGCATGTCCGCGCCCCCGGCAAGCAGCTCTACGGCAGGCTCGACACCGCCGGCTACGCCGAGCGCGCGGTCGCCGCCATCGCTGCCCGCACTCCAGCGCCGGATCTCGTCCTGGTGACCGGCGATCTGGTCGATGCCGGTGCAGCCGACGAGTACGCCAATCTGCGCCGGGTGCTCGACGCGCTGCCCATGCCCTACCGGCTGATTCCCGGCAACCATGACGCGCGTGACGCGCTGCGCGCCGCGTTTCCCGATCATGCCTATCTGGCCGGGGCCGAGGGCTTCATCTGCTACACCATCGAAGGATTCCCGCTGCGCCTGGTCGCCCTCGACAGCCTCGATGCCGGCCGGGTCGGCGGCCGCCTGTGCGAGGCGCGGCTCGACTGGCTCGACGCGAGACTGAGCGAAGCCCGCGACAAGCCGACGATGATCTTCCTGCATCACGTGCCGTTCCTCACGGGTGTGACACATTTCGACGAGGCGGTCTTCTTCGGTGCCGAGGCCTTCGCCGCCGTGGTGCGTCGCCATCCGCAAGTCGAGCGGGTGGTCGCCGGCCATGTGCACCGCTCGATGAGCATGCGCTGGGCCGGTACCACGTTCTCCACCTGCCCGTCGACGGCGCATCAATTCGTGCTCGATCTGAACCCGGAGAACCATGTCGACTATGCACTGGAGCCGCCGGGTTTTCAGATCCATGCCTGGCGCGCCGGTCAGGGTTTGCTGACCCACACGCTGCCGATCGGCGACTACAAGGTGACGCGCCTGCGCTAGGCGCGCCTTTAAGAGAGGCGGGGCAAACGAAAACGGCGGGCCTTGCGCCCGCCGTCCCGTTATCTCATCGCTCGCTGCAGAAGCTGGTCAGCGATAGCCGCCGCCGTCCGGATCGGCCGGTGTCGGTCCGGTGATCTGCACGCCGACCGCTTCCGGTCCTTTGCGCGCCGTCACCACCTTCATCCGCACCGGCTGGCCGGGCATCAGCGTCTCGACGCCGGCATTGCGCAGGATGGTGATGTGCACGAAGACATCCTTGCCGCCGTCGTTGGGCGAGACGAAGCCGTAGCCCTTGAGGGAGCTGAACCACTTCACCACACCGTCGACATCGACGGCGCCTTCGGTGGAGACCGGTTGATGGCCGCCGCCGCCGCCCATTCCCGGTGCGGGGCCGGGCCGCATGCGCGGTGCCGGTGCGCGGGCCATGCTGTTGTCGACCTCGAGAACGCGGACGACCTGCCGGCCCTTCGGGCTCTGGCCGATCTCCACCACCATGCCGGCTCCTTCACCGACCGACTCGAAACCGGCCTGCTTTAGAGCGGAGAGGTGGAGAAAAGCTTCGGGTGATCCGTCTTCTGGTGTTACGAACCCGAACCCTTTGGCCGTATTGAACCACTTCACAGTTACGCGAATAGGCGCGCCTTCCCCCGACGCCATCATGTGTCACCTATACCTATGCCTGTTCACTGACTTTTCGTTTTTTTACGTGCGTTTACAGTCCTTAACGGACAGCAAAGCCTATCATTCTCTTGACAAGCGGACAAACGCTCTTTTTGCGAGAAGCGTCGATACGATCCCCAACGAAAGGCGATTGCGCGGGCTGCGCGACCTGTGGTCCAACCGCACGCGACATTGAATTCGCACAAGGAGCTTTGCGATGACGGCATTCGCCACCCTCGACGACCTCAAGGTGGCCGGTCGACGCGTCCTGGTCCGCGCCGATCTCAACGTACCCATGAAGGACGGGCAGGTAAGCGACGCAACCCGCATCGAGCGCCTGGCGCCGACTATCCGTGAGCTGGCGGACAACGGCGCGCGAGTGGTGGTGCTGTCCCATTTCGGTCGCCCCAAGGGCAGGCGCGAGAAGTCGATGTCGCTGTCGCCGCTGGCGCCCGCTCTGGGCCAGGCGCTGGGCAAGCCGGTGCGCTTCGTCGACGAGTGCGTCGGCGAGGCGGTCGAGGCCGCAGTCTCGGCGCTCAAGGACGGCGAGGTGCTACTGGCCGAGAATCTGCGCTTCCACGCCGAGGAGGAGGCCAATGACCCTGGCTTTGCCAAGGCGCTCGCCCGGCTCGGTCAGATCTACGTCAACGATGCCTTCTCCTGCGCCCATCGTGCCCACGCCTCGACCGAGGCCATCGCCCGGCTCCTGCCGGCGGCGGCCGGCCGCCTGATGCAGGCGGAGCTCGAGGCGCTGCACAAGGCATTGGAATCGCCACAGCGGCCGCTGGCGGCCGTGGTCGGCGGCGCCAAGGTGTCAACCAAGCTCGAGCTACTCGGCAATCTGATCGGCAAGGTGGATGTGCTGGTCATCGGCGGCGGCATGGCCAACACGTTCCTGCATGCCAAGGGGATCGCCATCGGCCGCTCGCTTTCCGAGCGCGAGATGGCCGACACCGCGCGCCGGATCCTGGCGCAGGCGGAGGCGGCGAAGAAGCGCATCGTCCTGCCCATCGATGCCGTGGTGGCGCCGGCGATCACCGCGGGCGATGCGGCCAGGACCGTGCCGATCGGCCGCGTGCCCGAAGACCAGATGATCCTCGATATCGGCCCCCAATCGATCGCCGACACGGTGACTGCGATCGAGGGCTGCCGCACTCTGGTGTGGAACGGTCCGCTGGGGGCGTTCGAGCATGCGCCGTTCGACAAGGGCACGGTCGCCGTGGCCAAAGCCGCGGCGAAACTCACCAAGTCCGGATCGCTGCTCTCGGTGGCCGGCGGCGGCGACACCGTGGCGGCACTGGCGCAAGCCGGGGTGGAGGAGCAGTTCTCCTACGTCTCGGCGGCGGGCGGCGCTTTCCTCGAA
>VGEI01000388.1 GCA_016869415.1 Alphaproteobacteria bacterium | reverse complement strand
TGTCGCGTCCGGTCGCTGTTGAGCGTGCCCCGGCCCGCGGCGTAGTGGAAAGCGCCGCCTTGCCTCCGCCCGCCAGTTCTCCGGCAGAAACCGTGACGCCGGCGGCATCCGCTGCGACCTTGGCGACGCCTACTTCCCCGATCTCGCCACCAGCCGCGGCTCAGCCGGTGAGCCTGCCCATGCCGCAGCCCCTGGCGCCGCCGGACGACGATGAACCGGCTGCCCGGCCAGGGCGCGGCTTCCTCTGGCCGGTACGCGGCAGCGTGATTTCCGACTATGGGGCAAAGCCTGGCGGGCTGCAGAACGACGGTATCAACATCGCGGCACCCCGTGGTGCAGCGATCCGCGCTGCCGAGGCAGGGTCTGTGGTCTACGCCGGCAACGAGCTGCGCGGCTTCGGCAATCTGCTGCTGGTGCGGCACCGGGACGGCTGGATCACCGCCTACGCCCATGCCGACGAGATTCTGGTGAAGCGCGGCGACACCGTGTTGCGCGGCCAGACTATTGCCCGTGTCGGCTCGACGGGCGGCGTGAGCAGCCCGCAGCTGCACTTCGAGGTCCGCCGCGGCTCGCGGCCGCTCAACCCGCGCGACTACCTCGGGCCGCAGACGGCTGCGGCGGCGCCGTAGTCTCTGGCCCTAGCCCGAGAGGCCCCGCATTTCGTCGATCAGCTCGGCTTTTCCCTCGAAGCCGATTCCGGGGAGGTCGGGCAGGGTGACGTAGCCGTTTTCCACAGCCACGCCATCAGGGAAACCGCCGTAAGGCTGGAAAAGATCAGGATACGATTCATTGCCGCCAAGCCCCAGTCCGGCGGCAATGGCCAGCGACATCTGATGTCCGCCATGTGGGATGCAGCGCGTCCATGACCAGCCGTTCTCCTTCAGCATGCCGAGCGTGCGCAGATATTCGACCAGCCCGTAGCTCAACGCGCAGTCGAATTGCAGCCAGTCTCGGTCAGGCCGCATGCCGCCATAGCGGATGAGGTTGCGCGCGTCCTGCATCGAGAACAGATTTTCGCCCGTCGCCATCGGCTTGGCATAGTGTTCGGCGAGGCGGGCCTGGAGCTCGTAGTCGAGCGGGTCGCCCGGCTCCTCGAACCAGAAAAGATCGTAGGCCGAGAGCGCATTCGCATAGACGATGGCGGTGGCCAGATCGAACCGCCCGTTGGCGTCGACCGCCAGCTTGCAGCCCGGAGGCAGGATCTTCAGTACCGTCTCGATGCGTTTCCGGTCTTCGGCCAGGGGCGCACCGCCGATCTTCATCTTGACCACGGTATAGCCGCGGTCGAGATAGGACCGCATCTCGGCGGCCAGCGCCTCGGGTCCCTTGCCCGGGTAGTAGTAGCCGCCGGCGGCGTAGACGAGGACGCGCGGGTCGGCCGCCGTGCCGCAGCGCTTGGCGAGAAGCCGGAAAAGCGGCTTGCCCTCGATCTTGGCGACCGCGTCCCACACAGCCATGTCGATGGCGCCGATAGCGACCGAGCGGTCGCCGTGGCCGCCGGACTTTTCGTTGCGGAACATCGCCGCCAGATTTTATGCGGGTCGAGATTGTCGCGGCCGGCGTCGCGCAGGCTCTCCGGCGGCGCATCGAGGAGACGCGGGATGAAGCGCTCCCGCAGCAGACCGCTCTGGCTGTAGCGGCCGTTGGAGGTGAAGCCGTAGCCGACGACCTTCTTGCCGTCGCGCACGACGTCGGTGAGCACGGCGACGACACTGACGGTCATCTTGGAGAAATCGATATAGGAGTTGGCGATGGCGGAAGCGACGGGAGCCGGGCGTTCCCGGATATCGACGATGCGCATGGCGGAAGAGCCTCGGGAGCGTGACGACGAAGACCTCAACCATAGAAGGCCGGCGGTCGCAGGTCACGTTGGCGCGGCGCAGACACGCGTTGACCTGCCTGCAGGGCTGTGGTCGGTTGGTGGTCGAAGATGGCGAAGGGGGAATCGACGATGGCATCACCCGAGAAGCCGAAGGCAGCAGCGGCGGCGCCTGACGCGCCTCCCTCGACCTTGGCCATGCCGTGCGAGGGGGCGGCGCCGGCGAAGGCCGCCGCGGCCTCGGCGCCACAGCCTCGTGGCGACGTACAACCGAGCCTCACCGCCGCGTTAGGCGAGATCGTCAGCCTGCTGGTGCTCTCGCCGGCTCACCGCCACCTGTTCCTCACCGACCTCGAGTGGCTGGTCGTGCCGGCGGTGATGCGCGGATCAGCTGATTGAGGTCGACGGTTCGCGCATCCAGCATCTGCTTGCGGCCGAAGACCAGCATCTCCCGGGTCAGCGACGAGGCGCGGCGCACGCCTTTGGTGATGTGCGAGAGGCAGTCGCGGATCTCAGCTGTGCCCAAAGCGCTGGGCTCGTCTCCCGTACGGCGCAGCGCCAGACTGGCGTAGCCGCCGATGACCGAGAGGAGATTGTTGAAGTCGTGGGCTACGCCTCCGGCGAGCTGACCCAGAGCATCCATCTTCTGCGCCTGCAGCAGCTGCGCCTCGATCTGCTTGCGCTCGGTGACGTCGATGCGCAGGGAGACGCTGCCGCCGTCCTCGGTCGGGCGGTCCACCGCCTGGATCCAGCGGTCGTTGACGAGCTCGGGCTCGCGCGGCCCGACGAGATTTTGGACCGGTGAGAGGCGGCGGCGCAGCTCGCTCTCGACGTTCGTACCCGGCGCCCCGGCGAGCCGGGACTCGATCTCGGCCCGCAGGTGATCGACATAGCGCACGCCGGGAATCAGGGGGAGCGTCGTGAAGGCGTAGAGCTCGCGATAGCGGGCGTTGCACAGGACAAGGCGTCCTGCCGAATCCCGGAGCGCCAGGCCTTCGGTAAAACTGTCCAGGGCACGCTGTAGCCGCCGCGTCACTTTCATGCGGCCCACCTCGCGGCCCAGCGAGCTGACGAGAAGCCAGGCGAGGATCGCCAACGCTGCGGCGACAGCCCCTTTGAGCAGGCTGGCGGAACGCCAGGGTGCCAGCGCCTCGTCCTCCGAGATGCCGAGGGCGACGATCAGGGGAAGGTCGGCCAGCATGCGGTAGGAGGTGACGCGACGCTGCCGGTCCGGCCCGTCGCCGGAGACGTAGGTGCCGGCTGCCGCCAGCGGAACCATGTCGATCAGCATCTGGGTATGCGACAGATCCTGGCCCATGGCCGATTCCATGAACGGCTCGCTCGCCATGATCAGCCCGTCGTTGCGCACGATCATGAAACGGCCGGCGAGCCCCATGCTGATCGACTGGAAGAAGCGGGTGAAGAAGGCGGGATCGAGCGAGGCGACGATCACCCCATCGAACGCGCCATTGGGCCGATTGAGGCGGCGGGCGAGCTGGATCGACCAGCGGCCGGAGACCGGCGCCTGGCTGGGCGGGCTGATATGCAGAGCGCCGGTCTGTGCCACGGCGTGCATCCGGAAATAGTCTCGGCCGCTCAGATCTCCGGGCTCGAGTGCCGCTCCGGCGGTGGTCGTTCCGACGCGGCCGTTCCGGTCGATGACGCTGATCTGGTGCAGCGCCTGGTGGCGGGCGATCGTGGCGAAACTGCCCTCAAGCAGATCGAAGCGTGCCGGATCGATCTCGTAAGCGGCCTGGAGGAAGCGCAGCGTCTGGTCGATGGACAGGAAGGTGCGTGCGATGTGCTCGTCGAGCGTGTGCGCGAGGCTGTGCGAATGACGCTCGGCCGCCTCCAGGCGGTCGCGGTGATCGCGCCAGATGCTGAAGGCGGTAAGTAAACCGAGGAGCA
>VGEI01000387.1 GCA_016869415.1 Alphaproteobacteria bacterium | reverse complement strand
CATCACCGCGGCCGGGGCGCCCGCGGTACCGGCCTCGCCGGCTCCCTTGGCGCCGAGCGCCGAGGAGCGGGTCGGCGTCACCACATGCGCCACCTGGATATCCGGCATCTCGACCATCATGGGCACGAGGTAGTCGGCCATGTTGGCGTTGCGCATCTGGCCTTGCGCGTCATAGACACATTCCTCATAGAGCGCAGCTCCGATCCCCTGGACCACGCCGCCGCGCACCTGCTCGTCGACCAGCTGCGGGTTGATCACCGTGCCGCAATCCTCGACGGCCCAGTGGTTGAGCAGCTTGACGAAGCCGGTCTCCGTATCGACCTCCAGGTAAGAAGCCTGCATGCCGTTGGTGAAGACGAAGGCGTAGTCCTTCTGCACGTAGTGGCGCGTGACCATGAGCTCGGGCTTGAGATCCTTGGGCAGCGTGTCGGGGCGGAAATAGGCGACCCTGCCAAGCTCCTCCAGCGGCATGCGTTCGCTGCCCGTCGCCGCATCGACGATCTTCGCCTCGCGGATGTCGAGCGTGGCGGGGTCGGCCTGCAGCATGACCCCGGCCACGATGAGGATGTTGGCGCGCAGCGCGGCACCGGCCTGCAGCGTCGCCTCGCCGCCGATACCCGCACCGCGCGAGGCCCAGGTGCCGCCGCCATAGGGCGTGATCTCGGTGTCGCCGGTGATCACCCGCACCCGTTCGAGCGGCACCCCGACCGACGTCGCCGCGACCTGCGCCACGATCGCCTCGGTGCCCTGGCCCTGCTCGGTGACACCGATCGAGCAGGTGATGACACCGGACGGATCGAGCCGGATGGTGCAGCCGTCCTGGGCCGAGATGCGTGCCCCGCCCACACCGTAGAACATGGCGGAGGGGTTGGTGACCTCGATGAAGCTGGCAAGGCCGATGCCGCGATGGATGCCCTTCTTGCGCAAGCTCGCCTGATCGGCCCGCAGCGCCTTGTAGTCCATCATGGCCAGCAGCTTGTCGAGCGACTTGTGGTGCGACAGGGACTCGAAAACCAAACCCGTGGCGGCCGTGTAGGGATAAGCGTCGTCGGCGATGAGGTTGCGCCGGCGGATCTCGGCGGGGTCCATGCCGAGCTTCTGCGCCGCGAGGTCGACCAGGCCTTCGGTCACGGCGCAGGCGATGGGGTGGCCGACGGCCCGGTACTGGCACATGACGTTCTTGTTCTGGAAGACGACGCGCGCCCGGGCGCGGTAGTTCTTGTGCTTGTACGGCCCGCCGATCAGGTTGACGACCTGGTTGGCCTCGATGCCGCTGGTGCGCGGATAGACGGAGTAGGGGCCGATCCCGGTCAGGTCGTCGATTTCGAAGGCCTTGATCTCGCCCTCCTTGCTCACCGCGATGCGGCCCTTGACCACATGGTCGCGGGCGTGGATGTCGGTGACGAAGGATTCGAGACGGTCCGCGACGAACTTGACCGGCCGCTTGAGCATCACGGCGAGGGCGCAGGTCGCCACCTCGTCGGCATAGGTGTGGACCTTAATGCCGAACGAGCCGCCGACATCGCGGCAGATCACCCGCACATTGGTGTCCGGCAGGCCGAGATGCTTGGCAAAGACGTTCTGCATCATGTGCGGCGCCTGGGTCGAGTGATAGACCGTCAGCTGCCGGTCGGCCGGGTTGAAATCGGCGAGGATCGAGCGCGGCTCGAGGCAGACTCCGGTATGGCGGCCGGTGACGTAGGTCTCCTCGACCACGACGTCGGCACCCTTGAAGGCCGCGTCGACCTCGCCCACCGTCAGCTCGCGCTGGAAGCAGATATTGTCGCCGAGCTCCGGGTGAATGGCCGGCGAGCCGGGCACGGCCGCCGCCGCCGCATCGGTGATCGCCGGCAGCTCCTGCCATTCGATGTCGATGAGCGGCAGCGCGTCCTCGGCTTGCGCGCGGGTCTGCGCCACCACGGCACACACCGCCTCGCCCTGCCAGCAGGCGCGCTCGACGGCGATAGGGTGCTGCGGCGCCGATTTCATGCCTTTGAGATGCGCCAGCACGCCGACCCAGGGCGTGCAGACCTTCGCCATCTCCCGGCCGGTGACCACGCGGAACACGCCAGGGCTTTGTGCCGCCTTTGCCGTGTCGATGCGCACGATCCGCGCGTGGGCATAGGGGCTGCGCAGGAAGGCGGCGTGCGCCATGCGCGGCAGGCGGATGTCGTCGGTGAACTGGCCGCGGCCCTCGGCCAGCTTGCGCGCGTTGGGCCGAGGGACCGAGCGGCCGATATAGGAGTTCGGGCGGTCGAGCTCGGACAGGCTCATGGCTTCCTCCCGGCAACGGCGCGGCAGGCGGACTCAACGGCGTCGACGATGGCGTGGTAGCCGGTGCAGCGGCAGAAATTCCCGGAGAGATGCTCGCGGATCTGCGCACGGCTGGCCATTGGGTTGCGCTCGACGAGATCGGCCGCGGCGACCAGCATGCCCGGCGTGCAGAAGCCGCATTGCAGGGCGTTGCGCTCGACGAAGGCCTTCTGCAGCTCGGCGATGGCGCCCGAATCCGACAGGCCTTCGATGGTGTCGACGCGGGCGCCGTCGGCCTGCACCGCCAGCATCAGGCAGCCGCGCACGATCTGGCCGTCGACGCGCAAGGTGCAGGCGCCGCATACCCCGTGCTCGCAGCCGGCATGCGAGCCGGTGAGCTCGAGCTCCTCGCGCAGGAAGTCGACCAGGTGCTGGCGTGCCGCCACGCGGCGTGTCACGCGCTCGCCGTTGACCGTCAGGGTGATCTCGAGGCTGGTATCCATCTAGGAGTCCTTGGCGATCAGGGCGGCGACGACGCGTCCCAGAAGGACGCCGGCGAGGTGCAGCTTCGTGGTGCCGCTGCCGTTCAGATCATCCGGGGGATCGAGGTCTCTGGCCAGCGCCGCGGCGGCACCGGCGAGGCCTGCACTGGTCACCGGCTGCGATTCCAGCACGCGTGCAGCAGCTGCGGCAGCCATGGGCCTGGTACCGACGCCGAAGAAGACCAGGCGCAAATCCGACAGGTTCTCGCCGCTCACCCGCCCGTGGGCGGCAAGGCCGACCATGGCGTAGTCGCCGTGCCGGCGCGCCAGCTCGGCGAAGCGAGAGCGATAGCCCGGCGGCGGCAGCGGGAACTCGGCGGCGGTCAGCACCTCGCCGGGCCGCAGATCGGTGGCATAGAGGCCTTTGAAGAAGTCAGTCGCGCCCACACGCCGCTGACTGGCGCGGCTGGCGACGACCAGGGTGGCGCCCAGCGCCACGGCACAGGCCGGCAGCTCGGCGGCTGGATCGGCGAAGGCCAGGCTGCCGCCCAATGTGCCGCGGTTGCGGATCGCGGCATGGCCGATATGGGTCACGGCCTCGGCGATCAGCGGTAGATGCCGGGCGATCTCGGGCGAGCGTTCGATCTCCGCGTGGCGCGTCAGCGCGCCGATGCGGATGGTGCCGCCGTCGAGCGCGATGCCGGAGAGCTGCTTCAGGCCGTTGATGTCGATCAGCAGGCTTGGCGAGGAGAGGCGCAGATTGAGCGTCGGGATCAGGCTCTGGCCGCCGGCAAGCAGTCTGGCGCCTTCGCCATGGGCGGCGAGCAGGTCGAAGACCGCATCGAGGCTCGCCGGCTTGGCATAGGCGAACGGCGTCGGCTTCATCGTCTCCCCCCGATGTGCTCAGTTTCTTATCGTTCGATAAACGCTCTCATGAGCCATGCGGGCCTGTCAACGGAACGCGCGGTCCGGCATGCCGCTGGCGCCGGCCGCGATCCTGGCT
>VGEI01000386.1 GCA_016869415.1 Alphaproteobacteria bacterium | reverse complement strand
CGCGACGACGCGCAAGACGTGTTCGACTACATCGAGCGCTTCTACAATCCGACGAGGCGGCACTCGACCGTCGGATACATCAGTCCCGTGGACTTCGAGAAGCAGGCCATGCAAGCTTAACTGTGTGCCCACGGAACCGGCAGCAGCTCATGTTGATTGCCCTATTGGTAGGATGGCGGAACGAGGATGCATGTCAAATAAATCTAGCAGGCCGACCGGCTATCTGCTACGTGTATACAGCCCAGAAGCCGAGTTCGCTGGGCGCCTTATTCTTTGCAACCTGGGGAGGTCGTTATGCAACGATAGTCTGAATAATTAATGGACGGCAATATGGGCGATCGCCTGGAAGGCCGGACAGGCTAGAAATGTCAAACGCAGTCAGCAGGGAAAATACCCATGACCACTGATCCTCTTGTAAAATGCGCCAGTCGCAAGCTGCTCGGATGGGCTGCTGCGCTGGCGTCTGCCGCGATCATTGCCGTCTCGTCACCCGTCAGTGCCACGGCCGAAGTGAAGACGCTCGAAGCCGGAAAACTGACCATCGGCATGAATGGCGATATGCCGATGACGCAATTGAAGGATGGCGAATTGAGCGGCACGGACGGCGAGATTATGACCTGGGTCGCCACCCAGATCGGCCTCAAGCCCAATGTCGTGCAGATGGACTGGGCCGCCCTCATCGAGGCTACCAAGCAGGGCAAACTCGACGTGATGCATGGCGCCATGGGCTGGATCGAGCCCCGCACCAAGATCATGATCCTGAGCGAGCCCATCTATTACTTCGGCACGCTGCTCGCGCAGAAGGAAGAGAGCAATTTTACGACCTTCGCCGATATGAAGGGCCGCAAGGTGGGCACCGTGACGGGCTTCACCCTGGTGCCCGAATTGAAGGGAGTGGAAGGCATCGGCGAAGTGAAGCTCTATGACACCTCAGACGGCGTCATGCAGGACCTCAACGCCGGCCGCATCGACATGGCAATCCTCGATCCGCCGCTGGTGCAATACGCGATCTTCAAGCATCCCGAGTGGAAGCTGAAGCAGCTGCCGCTCACGCCAGAGCCTGACAAGTACCCGATCATGTCGACCAAGTACAACGTGATCTTCGGTATCAACAAGAACGAACCGGAACTCGCCGAGGCGATCAATGGCGCCATCAAGCAGGTCTGGAAGGATTGCCTTAACGTGAAGGCCATGGCCAAGTACGGCCTGGGCGACAAAGCGTGGTTCATCCCGCCGGAGAAGAACCCGCGCATCGGTGTTGACCGCGAGGAGGGTTACCAGTCCCCCAACGCCGATCACTGCTTCTGAACTGATCAAGTGCAACGGGCGGGATGACATCCCGCCCGTCCTGATTCTGACACGGGGAATCCGATGAGCAAGGCGGGCAGTGGCGCGGCTGCCGGGCAGCCGTTGCTGAAGATCCAGGATCTGCACAAGCGGTTCGGTCTTCTCGAAGTCCTCCAGGGCGTCGACCTCGATGTCGCGCGTGGCGAAAAGGTCTCGATCATCGGGCCGAGCGGATCAGGCAAGACCACGCTGCTCCGCTGCATCAACTACCTCGAGAAGCCCAGCGCCGGGCACATCTACATCGACGGCACCCTGATCGGCGAGAAGAAGGTCGGGGACCGCTACGTTCACCTCACGGACCGCGAGCTTGCCCGCGAGCGCCAGGAAATCGGCTTCGTCTTCCAGCGCTTCAACCTATTTCCGCACCTCACGGCGCTCGGCAACGTCACCGTGGCGCCCATCAGGGTGCTCGGGCTGTCGCGCGAGGTCGCCGAGTTGCGCGGCCGCGAGATGCTGCAGAAGGTCGGCCTCGGCCACAAGGCGGACGAATATCCCGAGCGTCTGTCGGGCGGCCAGCAGCAGCGCGTCGCCATCGCACGCGTTCTCGCCATGCAGCCGAAGCTGATGCTCTTCGACGAGGCGACCTCCGCGCTCGACCCCGAACTCATCGGCGAAGTGCTCCGCGTCATGCGTCAACTGGCGGACGAAGGCGCCACTATGGTCATCGTCACCCATGAAATTCAATTCGCGGGCGATGTGTCGGACCGCGTCATCTTCATGGACCAGGGCCGGATCGTCGAGCAGGGCCCGCCGAGGGATGTGCTTGGCCGACCGAGCGAGGCGCGCACCCGCGAGTTCCTGAAGCACATCCAGGACCGCTGACCATGAGCTTTTTCGAGATTCTCGAAAAGAATGGCTGGTACTTCTTCACCACGCTGCTCAGCGGCTGGCCGGCGACGTTGATGGTGGCGGCGGGCGCCCTCGTATTCGCTCTAGTCTTCGGCCTCATCATAGCGCTGATGCGCATCTCAACCTGGAAGCTCGTGCGCTGGCCTTCCACCGCCTATGTCGAGTTCTTCCGCGGCACGCCGGCGCTCGTCCAGCTCTTTGTGATCTATTTCGGCTTCCCCGACTGGGGCTACCAACCCACACCCATACAGGCGGCCGTCATCGGCCTAGGTATGAACGGAGCGGCCTATATCTCCGAGATCTACCGGGCGGGAATCGAGTCAATCCACCGCGGCCAGACGGAGGCCGCACTCTCGCTCGGCATGACGCCCGCGAGCGCCATGCAGCACATCATCCTGCCACAGGCCATCCGCACCATGCTGCCGCCGATGACCAATTTCGCCATCGTTCTCCTCAAGGACACGGCCATCGTCTTTGCCGTCGGCGTGCTTGAGGTCATGGCGCTGGCACGGCAGCTCGTCACCGAAACGCTCACCAGCGCGCCCATCTACCTGATGGCGGGCGCCATGTATCTCTGCGTCACGATACCGATGGCGCGCATCGCCGCGCGGCTCGAGCGCCAACGCCAAGCCTGGCATTAGGGAGGCGGCACCATGCTCGATCTTCCCGAAATCTATACCGAGAACATCCACCGCTGGCTGCCGGAACTCCTTTACTATTCGCTGACGACGCTGAAGATCGCATTTTTCTCTTTCCTTCTCGCCGTAGTGTTCGGCGTCCTCATCGCACTCTGCCGCATCTCGCACAAACGGGTGATCCGCACCCTTGCCGTGTGCTCCATCGAGGTGGCGCGTGGTCTGCCGATCGTGGTGGTGCTCTACATCGTCTATTTCGTTCCCCCACAGCTCTTCCCCGGCCTTGACTGGAGCTGGTTCGACGATTTCACGGGTGCGGTGCTGGGGCTCGGCATACACGGCGGGGCCATTCTCGCCGAGGTCTTCCGCTCGGGTATTGAGGCCCTGCACAAGGGCCAGCGCGAAGCAGCCCTCTCCCTTGGCATGACACCGGCCAAGGCGATGACCCATATCATCCTGCCACAGGCGACGCGCATCGTTCTGCCGCCGGTCGGCAACTATGCCATCGGTCTCTTAAAGGACACCTCCCTCTGTACGCTGATCGGCGTGAACGAGATCATGAACGGCGCCAAGAGCATCGCCTTCTCCGACTATCAGCCCATGGCGGTCTTCGTCCTCGTCGCCGCGATCTATTTCGTCATGAGTTATCCGCTGTCGCTGCTGGTCCGCGCCATGGAGCGCCGGATGCGCGTCGCACATTGAGGATATCTAGAACATGAAGGTCACCAAGCTGGAAGTGATACCTATGCGCGTGGCCTACAAGCGCCCGGCAAGCCGGTGCAGAACGCGTTCGTCGAGAGCTTCAACAGCCGCTTCTGCGACGAGTGCCTGAACGAGGAGGTGTTCGCCGGCTTGGCCGAGGCACGAACCGTCATCGCGTGCTGGCGGCGGGACTACAACCAGATGCGGCCACACTCGGCCCACGGCGGCCTCACGCCAGAGGCAG
>VGEI01000385.1 GCA_016869415.1 Alphaproteobacteria bacterium | reverse complement strand
TGCTGGGTCTATTCGTCCGCCGCGCTCGAGGCGCGCTATCGTGCTTTCAGCGCCGCGTTCGCGGGCATCAACGCGCTGGTCTGCTATTCGCTGAAGGCGAACTCCAATCAGAGTGTCATCGCCACCCTGGGCCAGCTTGGCTCCGGCGTCGACGTCGTGTCGGCCGGCGAGATGCAGCGGGCTCTGGCCGCCGGAATCCCCGCCTCGAAGATCGTTTTCGCCGGCATCGGCAAGACGGAAGACGAGATGGGCCAGGCGCTCGACGCCGGCATCCTGCAGTTCAATGTCGAGTCCGAGCCCGAGCTACGGCTGCTGTCACGGGTCGCGACGAAGCGCAGGAAGACGGCGCCGGTCAGCCTGCGGATCAATCCCGATGTCGACGCCCGCACCCACGCCAAGATCTCTACCGGCAAGAAGGAGAACAAGTTCGGCATCGACATCGCCCAGGCGCCAGCGGTGGCGCAATTGGCGAAGACGTTGCCTGGGATCGCCCTGCAGGGGCTCGCAGTCCATATCGGCTCGCAGGTGACCGATGTCGATCCCTATCGTGCGGCTTTTGCGCGGATCGGCGATCTTGCGCGCGAGCTCAACGGCCATGGGCACCGCCTCACGCGCCTCGATTTCGGCGGCGGGCTCGGCGTGGCCTACGATCCGGCCAGCAACAGCGGCGCGCCTCCGGCGCTCGACAGTTACGCCGGCGCAGTGCGCGGCGCGCTCGCCCGCCTGCCGGACGGCGGCAAGGGCACCGAGATCGTGCTCGCCCCGGGACGCTGGCTGGTGGCCGAAGCCGGCATCCTGCTCACTCGCGTCGTCTACATGAAGCGCGGTATCGCGAAACGCTTCGCCATCGTCGACGCAGCAATGAACGACCTGATCCGGCCGACTCTCTACGAGGCGTTCCACCCGATGCGGCTGGTAATCGAACCCAAGTCGCACGACACGGAGGTCGTCGACGTCGTCGGCCCGGTCTGCGAGACCGGCGATTTCCTGGCCCTTGGCCGGTCGCTGCCTCCCTTGCGCGACGGCGATCTGCTGGCTATCGAGGTCACCGGCGCTTACGGGGCGGTAATGTCCTCCACCTACAATGCGCGACCGCTAGCCGCGGAATTGCTGGTTCGAGGTGGCGACTGGGCGGTAGTCCGCCCACGCCAGACGATGGAGTCGCTGATCGGCCTCGACCGGCTGCCGCCCTGGATCGAACCTGCCCGCCCGAAAGCCCGGAACCGCGCCTCTGCAATAACGGTTTCCCAACAACGAAATAACAAGCGGCGACGGCCTCGACGTTGATCCCACCAAGTGTGGGGCCCCGGTTGGTAGACCGGGGGGCAGAGTTGAGGCAGAATCCCCTACTTGCGTCGGAGGCTCGATGCCGACTGAGGGCCAGGATACCGTTAAACCATCGCCCCGCGATCCCCTCGCGCGACACATCGGCGCCGCACGGGTAGCCATTGCCTGGGAGCGCCTTTGGCCAGCCCTCTGGCCCGCAGCGAGTGTAGGCGGGGGATTCGTCGCCCTCGCCCTTTTCGACCTACTGCCCCTGCTGCCGGGCTGGGCGCACACCATCATCCTGGCGCTGATCAGCAGTCTTTTCGGCTGGACACTTTGGCGCATCCGCCACCTTTTCACGCTGCCAGAGACCGCCGCGGGACGCCGCCGGCTGGAGCTGGCCAGCGGCCTCCGGCACCGCCCGCTTTTCGCCTTGCGCGACGACCTGTCGGGCGGCGCCGATGATCCCCTGTCCCGGTCGCTCTGGCAGGCGCATCGCGCCCGCGTTCATGCTGCGCTCAAATCGGTACGTATCGGCTGGCCGTCGCCGGGCCTGCCGTCGCGGGATCCCTTGGCCCTGCGGGCCGCTTTGGTCCTGTTGCTGGTCGTGGGTATCGGCGCGGCCGGTGGTGAAGCCTGGAAGCGTATCGGCCGCGCCGTCACGCCGGGTGTTGCCGCCGCAGCCCTGCCGGCGGGCGCATTGGATCTGTGGATCACGCCGCCGAGCTACACCGGACAGCCGCCGTTACTGCCGAAAGCCGAGCCCGGCAAGACGGATACCATCACCGTGCCGGCCGGTAGCGCTCTTCTCGCCCAGATAACCGGCGGTCGCGGCGATCCGAAGCTGCTCGTCGACAAGACCGAGACCGCTTTCCAGCCGGTGGCCGGCGCCAACAATACGACGGGCAACACCAGCCAGCGCTCGTGGCGGGTAGGCGCCACGATCGACAGCGGCACGCGCCTTACCATCGACCAGGGCGGCACCATCCTCGGAGATTGGACGCTCAAGGTGGTGCCCGATCTGGTGCCCACCGTCGAGTTCGCCACGGCGCCATCGCGCAGCCGCCGCGCAGCGCTACGCCTCGAATACCAAGCCGCCGACGATCATGGCCTCGCTGGTGTCTCCGCAGCCATCCGCCGCTCAGGCGAGGTCCCAGAAGGGGCGCCAGGCGAGCCGATCGACATCCCTCTCACCCTGCCAAACCAGCGGGCGAAGGAGGCGACCGGATCAAGCTATCACGACCTGACGTCGCATCCCTGGGCCGGACTGCCCGTTACTATCCAGCTGAAGGCGACGGATGCGATCGGCCAGAGCGGTACCTCCGAGGCGTTCGCCACAATCTTCCCGGAACGGGTGTTCCAGCATCCGGTGGCGCGCGCTATCGTCGAGCAGCGCAAGGCGCTGGTCTCCGACCCGGCGTCCCGGCCAGTGATCAGCCACGCGTTGACGGCGATCGCCGGCATCCCCCAGCACTATTTCGATGACGTCGTCGTCTATCTCGGCCTGACGATGGCCTCGGCGCGGCTGATGCGCGACCAGACTGCCGTTGGAAATGACGCTGTCCAGGCCCTACTCTGGGACTTGGCGCTGCGCATCGAGGACGGCAAGCTGTCGCTGGCCGAGCGCGAGCTGCGGGCCCTGCAACAGCGCCTGCAGGACGCGTTGGCCAACAACGCCACCGATGAGGAGATCGAGCGGCTGATCAAGGAGCTGCAAGAAGCAATCAACCGCTACCTCCAGGCGATGCTCGAGAACATGCAGCGCAATCCAGAGCAGATGCGCCAGCCGATGGATCGCAACGCCATGCGCATGGAGATGCGCGACCTGCAGAAGATGCTCGACCAGGCCCGCCAGCTGGCGCGGACTGGCGCGCGTGACGCGGCCCGCGAGCTGCTCGCCCGCCTGCAGGACATGCTTGAGAACCTGCGCGCTGGCCAGCCGATGATGGGCCAGCAGCAGGGTGGCGGCGAAGCGCAGCAGATGATGCAGGGCCTGCAGGATCTGATTCAGCGCCAGCAGAACCTGCTCGACCGCACCTTCCGCCGCTCGCAGCAGGGCCGCCCCGGCCAACGCGGCCAGCAGGGCCAGCGCGGCCAACCCGGTCAGATGGGGCAGCCGGGGCAGCGAGGCGAAGGCGATATGGACGGCGACGGTACTGCCGACAGCGCCGAACAGGGCGAGTTGCGCCGCCAGCTCGGCGAACTGATGCGCCAGCTCGGCGAGATGATGGGCAACATCCCCGGCGGCCTGGGCCGCGCCGAGCGCTCGATGCGCGATTCGGGTGATGCGCTGGAGCGCGGCGCGCCGGGCCGCGCCCTGCGGCCGCAGATGGACGCGCTCGACCAGATGCGTGCCGCCGGCCGTGACCTTGCCCAGCAGATGATGGAACAGTTCGGCCAGGGTGAGGGCGAAGGCGAAGGGATGGAGGACGGGATCGAGCAGGCTCAGAACCGCGATCCTGCCGGCCGGCCGACGAACGGCCTCGGCGGCCTCGACGGGCGCGACGTCAACATCCCGGAAG
>VGEI01000384.1 GCA_016869415.1 Alphaproteobacteria bacterium | reverse complement strand
CGGCATCAAGGGCTTCGGCCCGCTGCTGGTGGCCATGGATTCTCACGGTGGCAGCTCCTACGACCGGGTGATGAAGACGGCCGAGGAGCGCAAGGCCGCCGCGCTGGCCGCGATGGGCGTCAAGGCGTGACGTGAAGCGGCTGCGCACGGATATCCTGATCCTCGGCTCGGGTGGGGCCGGGCTGTTCGCGGCCCTGCACGCCCACAAGGCCAACTCGGCCCTGCACATCACCGTCGCGGTCAAGGGGCTGCTGGGCAAGTGCGGCTGCACCCGCATGGTGCAGGGCGGCTACAACGTGGCGCTGGCGCCCGGTGATTCGGCCGAACGCCATTTCATGGACACGATCGAGGGCGGGGCCTGGCTCAACGACCAGGATCTCGCCTGGATTCTGGTGACCCAGGCGCAGGTGCGCATCCGCGAGCTGGAGAACGAGCTCGGCTGCTTCTTCGACCGTAATCCCGACGGCACGGTCCATCAGAAGGCCTTCGCCGGCCAGACCTTCGACCGCACGGTGCACAAGGGCGACCTGACCGGGATCGAGATCGTTAACCGCCTGGCCGAGCAGGTCTGGGCGCGCAGGATCGACCGGCTGGAGGAGCATCGCGCCGTCGACCTGATCAAGACACCGGACGGCGGCGCCATCGCCGGCGTCGTCCTGATCGATATGCGAACGGGCGAGTTCGTGTTCGTGCAGGCGAAGGCCGTGCTGCTCGCCACCGGCGGCGGCCCGACCATGTACCGCTACCACACGCCGTCGGGCGACAAGACCTGCGATGGCATGGCCATGGCGCTGCGCGCCGGCTTGCCTTTGCGCGACATGGAGATGGTGCAGTTCCATCCCACCGGTCTTCTTGCTGGTCCGGATACCCGTATGACCGGCACCGTGCTGGAAGAAGGCCTGCGCGGCTCCGGCGGCTGGCTGCTCGACAGGGACGGCAACCGCTTCATGAGCGAGTACGACCCACGCGGCGAGCGTGCCACGCGCGACATCGTCAGCCGTTCGGTCTTCGACGTCGTCCGCAAGGGGCGCGGGACGCCGCATGGCGGCGTCTATCTGCAGATGGGTCACCTGGGCCCCGAGCGGGTGCGCAAGGAGTTCAAGGGTATGGTCGAGCGCTGCGTCGATTGCGGCTTCGATCTCGCCGCCGGCCGGGTCGAGGTCGTGCCCACGGCCCATTACATGATGGGTGGCGTCGCCTTCCGCCCGGACTGCTCGACCGAGCTCGCAGGCCTGTTCGCTGCCGGCGAGGATACCGGCGGCGTGCACGGCGCCAACCGGCTGGGCGGTAATGGCGTGGCCAACTCGACGGTGTTCGGCGGGATTGCCGGTGACGCCATGGCGGCATGGCTCAAGGGACCGGTGGCCTGGCGCGAGCCCGATCAGGCCGCCGTCGAAGCCGCCGTGAAGAGGGCTCAGGTTCCGCTCGGCAAGCCCCGCGGGCCGATCGAAGACATCCGCACGTCCCTCTATGACGGGATGTGGGAGGATGTCGGCATCGTTCGCGACGCCGCCTCTCTGGAACGCGGCGACGCGCTGTTGCGGGGCCTCGACCGCCAACTGGATAGCGTCGGCGTGGCGAGCGGGGACCTCGCCTTCAACCTGACTTGGCACGACTGGCTGAACCTGAAGAACCTGATCCTGGTCAGCCGGGCCATTGCGGCGGCGGCACGGGCCCGCGAGGATTCGCGAGGCGCCCATTTCCGGGCCGACTTCCCGCAGGCCTCCGATCTTAACGGTTCACGCTATACCAGCGTCCGGCTTGCCGGGGACGGCCTGGCGGTGACCAGCGAGCCGGTTATCTTTGCCCGGGTGCGCCCAGGAGAGAGCTTGGTCCGCGACGCCGCCGAGTGACGGTGCACGGACAAAAACTTGCAGGACGATTTGGTGACATCCTATTGTTGCGCGGGGTCAGAGATTAACGCCACAGAATGTGGCCGGCGGCGTCAAGACCGCCCATCGGGGAAGGGTTAAGGTGTGAGATGCCGGACGTGGTGGTCACCGAGTTTATTGAAGACTCGGCCCTCGCCGATCTCAGCCGAGAGTTCACGGTCCTCTACGATCCGGAGCTGGTGAATCGGCCAGAGGACATCAAGCTCCTCGCCGGCGATGCGCCCGGCCTGATCGTGCGTAACATGACCCAAGTGCGTGGCGACGTGCTGGAAGCCTGCCACGCCCTCAAAGTCATAGGCCGGCTGGGTGTCGGCCTCGACAACATCGACATGGATGCCTGCAAGGCGCGTGGCATCCAGGTCTTTCCGGCAACCGGCGCCAACGCCCAGGCTGTCGCAGAGTACGTCGTTGCCGCCGCGCTGGTCGGCCTACGCAACATCTGGCATGTCAGCGAGCGCGTCGCCGGCGGCTGGTGGGACCGCCAGACCCTCATCTTCCGCGAGGTCTCGGGCAAGATGCTCGGGCTGATCGGCTTCGGCATGATCGCCCGCGAGGTGGCCAAGCGCGCCCGGGCGCTCGGCATGCGCGTCGCTGCCTACGACCCCAACCTGCTGCCCGGCGACCCGGCCTGGACCAATCTGGGCGTCGCCCATATGGACTTGGTACCACTGCTGTCCGACAGCGATGTGATCAGCGTGCACACGCCGTTGCTGACCTCTACGCGCAACCTGGTCGATGCCTCGGCGCTCGCGCTGATGAAGCCCGATGCCGTGCTGATCAACACGGCGCGCGGCGGCATCGTCGACGAAGCAGCACTGATCACTGCCCTCAAGAGCAAGAAGCTGGGCTGCGCCTTCCTCGACGTTCTGGAGAAGGAGCCGCCGCCGGCGAATTCCATCTTCCGCGACGTGCCCAATCTGATCCTGACGCCGCACGTCGCCGGCAATACCGTCGAGTCGAATGTCCGCGTGTCGGCGTTGACCGTGGCCAACGTCAAGCGGGCGCTTAAGGCGCTGAAGTAATGACCGCGAAACTGTCGCTGATGGCGGCGCGCGAGCTGGCGCAGCGCGTCTTGAGCGCGGCCGGCGTGTCGGAGGAAAACGCGCTGTCCGTCGCCAGGGCTCTGGTGGCCGCGGAGGCCGACGGCCTCGCCAGCCACGGCCTGTCTCGTTTACCGGCCTACGCCGATCAGGCCAAGGCCGGAAAGGTCGACGGCAAAGCGGTTCCGGTCCTGACCGAGACCGCGCCGGGTGCCTTGCGTGTCGATGCGCGAGACGGATTCGCCTTTCCGGCGATCGCGGCGGGACTGACCAGGGCCGCCGCGATGGTGAGGAAATCCGGCACAGTGGGCGTCGCGGTCGGCAACTCGCATCATTTCGGCGTTGCCGCCTATCATATCGAGCCATTGGCCGAGCAGGAGCTGGTGGCGCTTGCCTTCGGCAACTCCCCGGCTGCCATAGCTCCCTGGGGCGGAGCCAAGCCGATCTTCGGCACCAACCCGATCGCTTTCGCCTGCCCGTGTCCGGGCCGGGCGCCGTTGGTCATCGACCTCAGTCTGAGCAAAGTGGCGCGCGGCAAGATCATGGTCGCCGCACAGACGGGCGAGGCGATACCCGGCGACTGGGCGCTCGACCGGGACGGCAAGCCGACCACCGATGCCAAGGCGGCATTGGGCGGAGCCATGCTGGCCATGGGCGATGCCAAGGGCACGGCGCTGGTGCTAATGGTCGAGCTGCTGGCCGCAGCCCTCAGCGCTTCGAATTTCGGCTACGAGGCAAGCTCATTCTTCGACGACAAGGGCCCGCCGCCGCGCGTCGGCCAGTTCTTCCTGATCATCGACCCCCAGCGTTTCGGCGGGGATGCCTTTGGCTCGCGTGTCGCCGCCCTGATCGGGGCGATCCAGGG
>VGEI01000383.1 GCA_016869415.1 Alphaproteobacteria bacterium | reverse complement strand
GCCGGCGCGCCAGGGGAAAGGCGTAGCAAAGCCGCCGGTGTCGGCGTCGCCAAGGGGCTTGCGATGCACGATCCGGGTGCGCAGCGCCTTGAGCGCGGGCCGCAGGCCGAGGTCGCGGCGCGTGCCAGCGAAGCCGATGCCGTAGAGCAGCCGGCCCGGATCGACGGCATCGAAGTCGAGCTCGGGATAATGCAGCACGGCGGCGGTGCCGGCGGCTATGCGCAATGGCGGGGTGATGCCGGCCGTCGCGATCGCGCGCAGGGCCATTGCGAAGTTCTGGGCCTGCCAGCGCGCATAGTCGGCCAGGCGCACGGGATTGGGCAGATGGAGATGGGCATAGACGCCGCGCAAGCGGAAGCAGCGCTCGCCCGCGACCCGCAGCGCGAGCGCCGCCGCCTGCTGCGGCAGCGCGCCGGCGCGGAAGGCGCCGATGTCGAGCTTGATCCAGGCGTCAACCGGCTGGCGCAGCGCCGTAGCCCAGGCATCGGCTTCGGCGACGGCGTTGAGCGTGATCGCCAGGCTCAGGTCGACCACGGCCGCGGCGGCGTCGGGGAGGCAGTTGGGATAGAGCAGGATCGGCCCGTCAATGCCGGCCTCGCGCAGCGCGACCGCGTCGTCGATATTACCGACCGCGTGCCCATCGACGCCTTCGGCGGCGAGCAGCCGGCCGACCTCGCGCACGCCGCAGCCATAGGCGTTGCCCTTGAGGCTGGCGATCACCTGCGTGCCCGGCGCCAGTGCCCGGCGCAGCGCCCGATAATTGTGGGCGACGGCGGCGAGGTCGATTTCCACCCAGAGCGGGCGCAACGATGGACCGGACGCGCGCAGGGAGCGGGTCACAGCTGGTAGCCCTCGCGAAACCGCTTGAGGAAGGTCTGCAAGCGCTCGGTGCGCGGATCGGCGAACAGCGCCCGCGGCGGCCCTTGCTCGATCATGGCGCCGCCGTCCATGAACACCACCTTCTGCGCCACCTCGCGCGCGAACTGCATCTCGTGCGTGACGATCATCATGGTCATGCCATCACGGGCAAGCTGGCGGATCACGGCCAGCACTTCGCCAACCAGTTCCGGGTCGAGGGCCGAGGTGATTTCGTCGAGCAAGATGACCTTGGGTTGCATGGCGAGGGCGCGGGCGATCGCGACCCGCTGCTGCTGGCCGCCGGACAGGCGGGCCGGGTAGGCATCGAGCTTGTCGGCAAGCCCGACGCGCTCCAGAAGCCGCACGGCCGAGGCCCGCGCCTCGGCCTCCGGCATCTTCTTGACGCGCACCGGCGCGACCATGACGTTCTTCAGCACCGTCATGTGCGGGAACAGGTTGAAGCTTTGGAACACCATGCCAACCTGGCTGCGCGTGCGCGCGATGACGCGCTCGGGCAGGCGCCGGCGGGCGGCGCCGGCGCCGGCATAACCGACCGCCTCGCCGTCGACGCGGATCTCGCCTTGCTGGAAGTCCTCCAGCAGGTTGACGCAGCGCAGCAGCGTGGTCTTGCCCGAGCCGCTGGGGCCGATCACCGCCACGACTTCTCCAGCGGCGACATCAAGCGACACGTCCTTCAAGACCTGATGGGCGCCGAACCACTTGGAGACACCGCGCACGGCGACCATCGGCCGCTCAGTGGACATAGCTCACCCGCTTTTCGAGCCAGCGGCCGTAGCGCGACAGGCAGTAGCAGATGACGAAATAGACGGCGGCGACGCCGCCGAACACCTGGAACGGCGCCAGCGTGCGCTCGACGATCTGGCGGCCCGCCATCGTCACCTCCCACAAGCCAACGATCGAGACGAGCGAGGTGCCCTTGACCAGCATGATGCAAGTGTTGACGAAGGGCGGGCCGGCGATCCGCAGCGCCTGCGGCACGACGACGATCAGCATGAGCAGCCGGCCGTACATGCCGAGGGCGCGCGCCGCATCCCATTGGCCGCGCGGCACGGACAGGATGGCGGCGCGGAATACCTCGGCCATGAACGCGCCGAAATAGAGCGCGATGACGATGATGCCGCCCGCGGTGGCGCCGACGTCGATGCCGGTATAGGGCAGCATGTAGTACATGGCGAAGAGCAGCACGAGGAGCGGCACGCCACGCATGACGTAGAGGTAAACATGGGTGGCGGCGCGCGTGACCGGGTCGCCATAGAGCTGCAACAGCGCCACCGCGACGCCTATGACGGCCGCCAGCGCCGCGCTTGCCGCCGACAGATAGAGCGTCACGACGGCGCCCTTGAGGAGCAGCGGCAGGTTGGCGAGGAGGACGTTGAGCATGCCCTGCGGCTTCAGGTCGGAATGGCCACGCGCCTTTCGAGCAGACGCAGCGCCGCCGACACGATCGCGTTGATGGCGAGGTAAAGGGCCGCCAAGGTCAGGAACACCTCGTAAGCGGCGGCCGTTCGATCGGTCAGCAGCTTGGCGTGGAAGGTCATCTCCGCGACCGAGATCGAGGAGACGAGCGAGGTATCCTTGATCATCACGATCGCTTGGTTGGTGAAGGGCGGGACCACCTTACGTATGGCCTGCGGCAGCACGACGATCGACATCACCTCGTGCCGGCGCATGCCCAACGCCATGCCGGCTTCGACCTGGCGTTGGCTGACGGCCTCGATGCCCGCCCGGTAGATCTCCGCCATGTAGCCGCCGTTCTGCAGCGTCATGGCCAAAAGCCCGGCGGCGAAGCCCGAGAGCGGCGCGCCCAGCACGGCCGAGCCAAAGTAGATGAACAGCATTTGGACGAGCACGGGGGTATTGCGCACTAGCTCGATATAACCGGTGGCGGCGAGCGCCAACGCGCGCGACGGCGCGGTGCGCGCGGTGACGACGACCAGGCCCCAGACGAGCGAGCAGAGGATGGCCAGCGCCGAAAGCTCCAGCGTCACCACCGCCCCTTCCAAGAAGGTCGGCAGGTTGCGCAGGATGAAGTTGAAGTCGAGCTTCACGCCGGGCGCTGTGCCGCCGCGGAGGCGGACTCGGCCCCCGGGCGGCGCGCAACCGAAGCGGTCAGCCGGCCTTGCGGCCGCCGATATAGAAGCGCTGGGCCGGCGGCTCCTTGCCGAACCACTTCTTGAACACCGCCGCGTAGTCTTCGTAGCGCGAGCCGTAGCGCAGCTCCTGCACCACCGTGTCCAGGTAGAGCCACCACGTGAAGTCGCTGGGCTTCATGAAGATGGCGTTGTTCTGCACGACGCTGAACAGCTCGGGCAGCACCGTCAGCTCCTGGTTTTGCGCCGCGTACCAGTCGACCACGGGCGTGTCCATCTGCATGGCGTGGGCCTGGCCGCTCTTGACCGCGAGGAACATGGCAGACGGCGTGTCGAAGGTGAGCACCTTCATGTTCGGCACGAAGCGCTTGGCGCGGTCGGCCATCTGCGGGTTCGACAGGTTGGCGATGGTGAACTTGGCGTTGTTCAGATCGGCCAGCGACTTGACGTTGGAGTCCTTGCGCACGAGCACGCCAACGCCCGAATCCATGTAGGGCTGGGTGAAGGCGACGCGGGCGGCGCGGTCGGGATAGACTGTGGTCGAGGCGATGCCGAAATCGGCGCGGCCCGATAGCACCGACGGCCAGCGCCCGTCGCTGGTCACCACCATGAACTCGATCTTCTTCTCGTCGCCGAATAGGCCCTTGGCGATCAGCTTGGCGATGTCGATGTCGAAGCCGACCAGCTCGTTCTTCTCGTTGGTGTAGCAGAGCGGCGGCGCGGTGCCGAAGGTCGCGACGATCAGCTTGTCACGCTTCTGCACGACGTCGAGGCGGGATTCTTGCGCGGATGCGGCGCCGGCAAGGCCGAGCAGCAGCGCCAGCGCGGCGGCGAGCATGCGATTGA
>VGEI01000382.1 GCA_016869415.1 Alphaproteobacteria bacterium | reverse complement strand
GTCGGTGCCGCCCGGAGGCGGAGAGCGTTGTCGCGATAGAAGTTGGCGGAGGGGACGAACCCGAAATCCAACGGTCTCTGGGCATGCCGGCCGCCTGTGAACGTCCCGCGCCAGTGAGACAAAATTCACCCTCTTCGACGGATCAACCCCATGAAAGTCCTTCGTTTGCTGGTCGAAGGAGTTGAAGCGTTATCGGTGGGTCATGCGCAAGTGGCACCTCGGAAGGGAGTCGAGGGCTTCAACCGGGCCGCCCCCGTCCGGAACGTCCGACAAGTCGCTCCCGGAGCCGCGAGCCGACATAAGCAACCTGTTGGTTTCTCGGCCGCTTCAGTTTTTTGACCTTACGGGCGGCGGTGAAGCGCTATCGCGTCGAGTGATCGCCCCACACCCTTGCCCACTCCCCCCGCTTGGCGCAGAATTGATTCTATCAGCCGGCAGCAGACCGGCCGCCGTAAACCATCAAGGGGGTTACGCCATGAGCCGCAGCAGCAATTTCATCACCCGCCGCACCGCTCTCAAGACCGGCGTCAGCGCGGTCGCGCTTGGCGCTCTCGGCGCACCGCTGGTCGCGCGCCACGCGCTCGGCCAGTCGAGCTTCAACTGGAAGCGCTTCAATGGCCAGAAGATCGACGTGCTGCTGGTCAAGAACCCGCGCTCCGATCTGATGCAGGCGGCGGAGAAGGAGTTCACCGAGCTCACCGGCATCAAGGTCGAGTCCGAGCAGATCCCCGAGCAGCAGCAGCGCCAGAAGGCGATGATCGAATTCACCTCCGGCAGGCCGAGCTTCGACGTCGCGCATCTCTCGATGCACGTGCAGAAGCGTCAGTCGGAAAAGGGCAAGTGGATGGACGATCTGCGACCGCTGGTCGCCGATCAGACCATGACCAACCCCCAGTTCGACTTTAGCGATTACGGCAAGGCCGGGCTCAACTTCTGCACGGCTTCGGACGGCAAGCTCAACGCCATCCCTACCTTCGTCGACTACTGGATCCTCTACTACAACAAGGAGCTCTTCGATCAGAAGGGTGTCGCCTATCCCAGGACGATGGACGAGATCTTCAGCGCGGCGCAGAAGCTCCACGATCCCTCCAAGGGAATCGCCGGCTTCGTCTCGCGCGGCCTGAAGAACGCCAACGTCCCGGTGTGGACGAGCTGGATGCTCGGACAGGGGATGGAAACCGTCTCGACCGACGGCAAGCTGCTGACCGACACGTCGGAGGCGATCTGGGCGGCGGAGCTCTACAAGAAGCTCAACCGCGAAGTGGCGCCCGCCGGCACCGTCGGCTTCAACTGGAACGAATGCCAGACGACCTTTAGCCAGGGCCGGGCCGCAATGTGGCTGGACGGTATCGGGTTTGCGACGCCGCTCGAGGACTCGACCAAGTCGCGTATCGTCGGCAAAGTCGGCTACGGGGTTGTTCCAGCCGGCCCGAAGGCGCAGCACTCCGCCATCTTCGGCGACGGGCTGGGTATCGCTACCGCCTCGAAGAACAAGGGACCGGCGTGGTTCTATGTGCAGTTCATCACCAACAAGGCCAACCAGCTCAACATCCTGAAGAACGGCGCCGGCTCGCCGGCCCGCAACTCGGCCTTCGCCAGCCCGGATGTCGTGCGCGAGTCCAAGTTCGGCAAGCAGTGGTTCGACACGGTGCTGGCCTCGGCGCAGGTCGGCCGGCCCGGCCTTCCGGTCATCATCCCGGTCACCGAGTTCCGCGACATCTTCGGCGTGGCGCTGACCAACATGATCTCGGGCGCCGATCCCAAGACCGAGCTGGCCAAGGCCACGGAAGCCTTCAAGCCCGTGCTGGATAAGAGCGAGCAGGGTTGAGCACTACGACACCCGCGGCGACCGGCAGCGGTCGCCGCGGGCAGTCTCACGGCTAACGACGCACTCCATGCCGCCTGCATCCGAGGTCACCTCCGGGCGGGTCGCTCTCCCTTCGAGGGCTGCCAGCCGGCCGCCAACCCACGATTTCTCGCGCAAATACGGCCTTTTCATCCTGCCGGCGCTGATCGTGGTTGCGGCGGTGATCATCTTCCCCTGGCTGTTCACGCTGTGGATGTCGGTGCACGACTGGAACATCACCGGCGACCATCGTTTCGTCGCCTTCGACAATTATCGCCGGCTGGTCTCGGATCAGCGCTTCCTGGAATCGATCGTCCGCACCTCCTGGTTCACCGCCCTGGCGGTGGTCATCCCGATCGTGCTCGGCCTGTGGGCGGCCCTTGTCTTCCATCGCCATTTTCCCTGGCGCGGCATCCTCAGGACTGTCTTCGTCATGCCGATGATGGCCACCCCGGTGGCCATCGCCCTGGTCTGGACGATGATGTTCCACCCGCAGCTTGGCGTGCTCAACTACCTGTTGTCGCTGGTCGGCATCCCACCCTTTGCCTGGGTCTACAGCCCCGACACCGTGATCCCGACCCTGGTCATGGTCGAAGTCTGGCACTGGACGCCGCTAGTCATGCTGATCCTGCTGGGAGGTCTCGCCGGCCTGCCCACCGATCCCTATGACAGCGCGCTGATCGACGGAGCCTCGCGCTGGCAGATGTTCCGCTATATCACCTGGCCGTTGATCCTGCCCTACGTGATGATCGCGGTGGTCATCCGCACCATCGACAGCCTCAAGGTCTTCGACACCATCGCCGTGATCAGCCAGGGCGGGCCGGGCACGGCGTCGGAGACGCTCAACTACTTCCTCTATCTGCAGGCCTTCCAGTTCTACAACATCGGCTACGCCTCGGCCGTGGTCGTGGTCTTCTTCGTCATCATCATCGCACTGTCGCTTCTGCTGCTGCATCTGCGGCAGAAGACCAAGTGGAACGCCTGAGATGGCTGGGCCTGGCGGATATTCGGCGGTTGGCGAGCGTACCTGGCGCTCACGTATCGGATTGTGGCTATCGGTCTTCGTTCTCGTATCGCCGGCGATTCTCATCTTCCTCTGGATGCTGTCGCTGTCGCTCAAGAACGAGCTCGACAACACCGCCTATCCGCCGGTGTTCATCCCGTCGCCGCCGACGCTGATGAACTACATCGAGACCTTCGAGAAGAACCGCATCCTGCTCTATTTCTGGAACTCGATCCTGGTTACCGGCGGGGCGGTGATCGTCGGCCTGCTGGTCGGCGTGCCGGCGGGCTATGGCATTGCCCGTTCACGCGCCGCCAAGTCGGCGGTGGTGATCCTGATCGCCCGCATGACGCCCGCTCTGTCGTACCTGATCCCGCTGTTCCTGCTGTTCCAGATACTGGGTCTGGTCGGCACGATCACTGGGCTGCTGATCACGCATCTGGTGATCACCGTGCCGATCATCGTCTGGGTGATGATCGGTTATTTCGACAACGTGCCGCGTGAGCTCGAGGACGCCGCCTTCGTCGATGGCGCGAGCCCTTGGCAGGGTTTCGCGCTCATTGCCCTGCCGCTGGCCCGGCCCGGCGTGGTGGTCGGCGCCATCCTTGCCTTCATCTTCTCGTGGAACAATTTCATCTTCTCGGTCGTGCTGGCCGGCAAGAACACCCGCACGCTGCCGTCGGCTGTCTACAACATGCTGACTTTCGAGCAATTGTCCTGGGGTCCGTTGGCGGCGGCGGCGCTGCTGGTCACCCTGCCGGTGCTTCTGGTCACGGTCATCGCCCAGCGCGAGATCGTGGCCGGGCTTTCTTCCGGCGGCCTCAAGGACGGGTGAGACTCAGGGCCCGAAGATCGTCACCTTCACCGGCGTGCAGTGATAGGCGTTGCAGGGGGCGAGCACGTTGTCCCTACCGGGTTGTGTGTACCGAGAATTATATCCGGGCATATTGATGATGCAGACCACCGAGCACTGGCT
>VGEI01000381.1 GCA_016869415.1 Alphaproteobacteria bacterium | reverse complement strand
CGAAATGCACAAGATCGATGCCCAGCACCTTCATGGTCGGCAGCAGCAGCGGCACGATGACCAGCAGCATGGTGGTGGCGTCGAGAAAGCAGCCGAGAACCAGGAACAGGAGATTGAGCAGCAGCAGGAAGGCGGTGGCTGGGAAGTCGATGCCGTCGAGATAGGCTGCCAGCCGCAGGGGCAGCTGCTCGGTCGCCACGGCGTAGTTGACGACGAAGGCGCCGCAGATGATCAGGGTAACGACGGCACTGGAGCGCAGGGACTCGGCGAACACGGCGTAGAGCGTGCGCGGACCCAGGCTGCGATAGACGAACCCGGCGAGGATCATGGCGTAGGCGGCGCCCATGGCGGCGGCCTCGGTGGGCGTGAAGCCGCCCGAATAGATGCCGCCGAGCAGAACCATCGGCAGCGACAGCGGCAGCAGCGCACGGCCGATGATGCGCGGCCATTCGTGGCGGGGTACCGGCTCGTCGACCGGGAACAGGCGGCGGCGGGCGGTGATGTAGACCACGATCATCATTGCCGCCGACATGACCAGACCCGGGATCACGCCGCCGAGGAACAGCGCCCCTACCGAAACACCGGAGATAAGGGCATAGAGCACCATCGGGATCGACGGCGGAATGATCGGACCGACGGTGGCCGAGGCCGCGACCACGGCGGCGGCGAAACCACGCGGGTAGCCCGCCTTCTCCATCATGCGGATGGTCATCAGGCCCGGCCCGGCAGCGTCGGCGATGGCGCTGCCGCTCATGCTGGCGAAGATGATGCTGACGATGATGTCGACCTGGGCAAGACCGCCGCGCATCCGCCCGACCAGCACATGGGCGAAGGCGAACAGCCGGTCGCTGATCGTGCCGGCGTTCATCACGTTGGCCGCCAGGATGAACATCGGCACTGCCAGCAGCACGTAGCTGCTGAGCAGGCCGTTGAGGATCTGCTCGCCAGCCAGCGCCAGATCGTGGCCGCCGACCAGCAGATACGCGATGCCGCCGAGCAGCATGCCGAAGCCTACCGGCACACCGATGGCCGCCGTGCCGAAGAAGACGGCGACGAGAACCAGGAACGCGAGGCTCATCGGCTCAGAGAGCGTCCTGCCAGCCGCGGCCGAGCAGGGTGCGCAGCCGGCCGGCCGCATAAACGGCAATGGCGACCAGGAAAATCGGGAAGCAGGCGAAGATCAGGTCATAGCGCCAGCCCAGCACGGGTGTACGCTCGCGCCGCATGAAGAGCGTGAAGTCGACCGTCGCCGGCAGCGCGGCACCGAACAGCACCAGCAGCATCAGCGCGCCGAGCAGCGCAAAGACGCGGCGGGCTGGCGGCGAAACGCCCTGATAGACGAGGTCGAAGGCGACATGGTCGCGGAAGCGGACGATGAAGGCGCAAGCCCAGAACACCGCCCAGGGGTAGAGGACGAGCGACAGCTCGTCCGTCCAGCCCAGCGGGCGGTTGAGGGCGTAACGCATGAAGACCTGCAGCAGGAAGGTCAGGAACAGGGCGGCGAAGAGGGTCACACCGACCGCCTCCGCCACCTTGCGCGGCCACGCCCCCATCGCCGGAGCCTGTTAGCGACTCAGCGGACGGCGTTCACCCGCTCCAGCATCCCCTGGGGCCAGTCCTTGGAGAGCTCGGAGGCGAGATAGGCCTTCTGCACCGCCGCGCGGAAGGCGCCAACATCGGGCGTCACGACCTGCAGCCCCTCCTTCTTGAAGAACTCGACCAACTCGTTCTCGTCCTTGATGCGGTTCTCGTTGTTGAACTTGGCTCCGGCCATCGCGGCGGCCTTCACCTTGCGTTGATCGTCGGCGTTCATTGCCTTCCACGCCTTGGTCGAGACCGAGAGGAACACCGCGTCGACCAGGTGGCTGGTGAGGATCAGCTGCTTGGTCACCTCGTAGAATTTCGCCGACTTCACCGTGGGCAGCGGGTTGTCCTGGCCGTCGACCGTGCCGGTCTTGAGGCCGAGATAGACCTCGTTGAAGGCCAGCGGCGTCGGGTTGGCGCCCAGCGCCTGGCCGAGGAACAGCCATTCCTTGGAGCCGGGCATGCGCAGCTTGACCCCGGCGAGATCGGCCGGCGTGCGCACGTTTCTGGGCTCACGCAGGTTGACCTGGCGGGTGCCGAGATAGGCCGCCTGCAGGATGGCAATATCCATCTTCTCCGCCACCTTGGCCGAGATCTCCTGGCCGATCGCGCCGTCGTAGACCTTCATCAGGTGGTCCGGGTCGCGAATCAGGTAGCCCGCGGTGAACAGCGAGTATTCGGGGATGATCTTGGCGATGTCCTGCATCGAGATCATCGCCATCTCCAGGTTGCCGCGCGCCATGGCCGCCGGCTCGGTCCCCTGCTTGAACAGGGTGCCCGAATGATGGATCTGCACGTCGAAGCGGCCCGGCGCCGACTTGTCGAGCTCCTCCTTGAAGACGTAGAGCATCTTGGTGTGCCAATCGTCGGGCACGGCCGGCGTCGAGATGCGCAGGGTCTGCCTGGCCTGGGCCAGCGCATCCGGCGTACCGGCGACCAGCGCCACGGCTGCACAGGCGGCCGCGAGAGTCAGGCGTGCGATAGGGCGAAATGACATGACGATCCTCCGGTTTTGCAGGGTTAAAGCCTAGTCGAAAGCACTTGCCGTGCCTACTGCGCGGCGGGCTGGAGCAAGGACGGCCAGTCCTCTTCCAGCACGCCCGCACCGGTGACACGGCGCAGCAGTGCCGACGTCTCGGCGGCCGACAAGGGCAAATAGGGTGGGCAGGCATTGCGCCACCAATCGTCCCCCGCGGTCACCGCGAGCAGCGCCTTGAGACGCGGCACGAAGGGACCGTCGCAGACGGCGCCGGCCAGCATGGCGATCCCGGGCACCAGAGCCTGTGCCTCGTCCGGCTTGGCATCGCGCAGACGCCGCATGCGCCGCGGTATGAGATTGGCAAGGCCGCAAATCGTCCCGGCGCCGCCGGCCTGCAGCACGGCCGGAAGGTGCTGCTCGGCGCCGCAGAACACCCGGATGTCAGGAAAGCGGCGGATCAGCCGCAGCGTGTGATCGATGTCGCCTGTGCTGTCCTTGATGCCAGCCACGATCGTCTTGTAACCGGCACGCAGGCGCGCGATGGCACCCTGTGTCAGCGGCACTTGGGTCACCTGCGGGATATGGTATAGCACGAGCCGCAGCCGCGCATCGCCGATGCCGTCGATGATCCGGGCGTAGGCGCCGTAGAGCTCCTCGTCGGTCAGATCCTTGAAGTAAAACGGCGGCAACATCAGCAGCCGCGTGACGCCCAGCGACAGGGCATGACGGCCGAGATCGATGGCATCGCTTGCCGCCGCCGCACCCGCCCCGGCAACGATGCGGGAAGTCGCGATTCCCTGCTGCAGCAAGGCCTCGAGCCCGGCCTTGCGCTCCGCCGCCGAGAACGACGGTCCCTCTCCGGTCGTGCCGAACGGCGCAATGCCGTCGCAACCCTCGGCCAGCAGGCGTGCCGCATGCGCACGAAAGGCGTCGCCGTGGATGCGGCCATCGCCGTCCAGCGGCGTCGACAGGGCGCAGAAAAGACCGCGTGTCGGGAAATCGTCAGGCATGGTGTCGTCGCTTTCCTGTTTTGACTTTCGCCGGCGCGCTCGCCGCGGGCTCGGCCAGGGTAATGCCCATCGCCCGGTCGCGGGCGCTGGCCATGTGGCGCTCCATCGCCGCCACCGCGCCGGATGGGTCGCGGGCGCGCATGGCGGTCAGTATTTCCTGGTGTTCGCGCAACGCCGGCAGCAGCACTTCGGGCGACAGTACGACGCGCTCCAATCGGATGAGGCGGATCTTGATGCTGTTCACCCGATAGATGCCGGAG
>VGEI01000380.1 GCA_016869415.1 Alphaproteobacteria bacterium | reverse complement strand
AGCGGGAAACAGAAAAAATACGGATCGTTTGCTGGCGTCGGACAGGTGCCCGGAGCATTCGACACACGGCAGTGGCCAGCCTTGGCATTTCGCGCCGGGATGGCGCGTCTGGGCTTCATTATTATGTCCAGGGTGGAGCTGTTTACAGTTGGTTTACGTACTCCATTTCATACTTGGTTTGCAGGATCGCCATAGTTGACTATGGTGCGGCACGCCGCTCCTGTCGCGGTCGCACGTTGGTTGACGGTAGGTAGGCGGCGGGGGTGAGAAAGTGGGCGTCCTGAAGGGCGCGAGAGTTAACTCGCTCGATCGGGCGGGTATGGGGCATGGCATACGAAGTTCACGTCAGCCGCAACGGCCGCTGGCAGATCGAGGGCGTCGCCGCCTCCGAGGTGGACGCCACCTCCGACGCGCGCCGCCGGGTCAGCCAGACCGGCGTCGAAGGCGTTCGCGTCGTCAAGGAGGCCCGCGGCAAGTTCGGCGAGCCCGAAATCGTCTTCGAGCAGAAAGGCCGCGGCGTCAGCGAGAACGTCACGCTCGGCACGGTCGATAGCACGCCGCAGAAATGCAAGAAGCCGGCCGACCTCTACGGCAACAATGCCCGCCAGACGATGGGCAAGCTGTTCAAGAACTACGCGGCGAAGATGAACGTCACGGTGAGCGAGGTCCTTTACAACCCGCGCGAGCTCAAGCGGGTGATGGAGAAGGACAACCTCGTCACCTCCGCCGTTTCCAAGGTGGCCAGCCTGCAATCCGCCGGCGAGAGCCCGCAAGCCGCCAAGGCGCGGCGCGACGAGCTTTTCGGCATGCTCGACCAGGTTCTGGCCAAGGCCAATGCGGCCGAGAAGGTCGATCTGCCGTCGATCTCCAAGGTCGGCTTCGCCGAGTTGGAGAAGGCCGTCGCCTCCAAGGCGCCCAATGCGGAGGACGCCGAGTATCTGAAGCGCGTGGCCATCAGCCGCGAGCTGATCGACGAGCGCAGCTTCCTCGGCAAGCTCGACAACGCCATGAAATGGATGGAGGGCGTCGACCCCGCCATGGCAGTGGGCGCGCTCGACGAGTTCATTGCCGATGCGCTCAACGATGCGACCCTGGTCCAGGATCTGCTCGGCCCACGCGAGAACCTGTTGGCGGCCATCCTCGCCATGCTCGACCTGCTCGACGGCCAGATGGCTCTCGCCAAAGGTAACGAGGAGCAGCGCAAGGAGATCAATGCCACCACGGAGAGGCTGAACAAATTGATCGCGGCTGCTCGCCTGCCCTGCGCGGTCGATGTTCTAACCGACCGGATCCGCGGCATCATCAACAGTCGCAACCCGCTGGTGCGTGACGGCACGCCGGAGAAAGAGAAGGACGCCTTCCGCCAGCTGGTCGAGCGCCTCATCCCCGGAGAAGGGCCGATCCGCGCCAGCGCCGAGCTGTTCGACGCCCTGATCGAACGCGGGGCGCGCATGCTCAACATGGGTGGCGCCACCGGGCGCGCTGAAGCGCTTGCCTTCATCTCCAAGCTGCCCACTGACCCGCCACGGGGCCTGCGCTTCCTCATGGCGGTCTACGAGTCGTCTCTGCGGCCGCCGCTTGAAGCCAAGATCGTGGAGGCGATCGACGGGTGGATCACCTCCATGGCCGCGGCCGGCGCCGTGCATCCCTCGACCAAGAACCCGGCTTTCGTGATGAAGGCGGTGACCAACCTCTTCTACCAGGTCCGCGACGCCGGCCTGGCCGACGAACTGAAGAAGAAGCTGACCGAGCATCTCGACACGCTGCTCTACAAATACGTGGTCGAGGCGAAGATCCTCGAGCGCGTGGACGACCCCAATCGGCCCTTGCGCATGCGCGCGCGCATGCTCGTCAGCATGTGCCTGCCCGACATGCTGCCGCCGGGCCGGGCGGTCGAGGCAGCGCGACCGCGCGTCGTCGCCTATCTGCGTCAGCCGAACTTCACCACCGAGGTCGTGGCCGATCTCACTGACCCGGCGGAGAAGGAGAAGACGCTCCGCGATCTCTTCGACGTGATGAAGAAGGCCGGGTTCCGCTAGAAGGCAATTTTCGCTACCGATCCCCGCGTCTCGACGTGCGCAGGCATCGGGCGCTCGATCGCGACGTCGATGCCGCGACAAATCACCCGAGGCAGCGCAGCATAGTGCGCGCGACGTCGTCGAGTGCCGAGCGGTCTGGATTCGCCTTGCCGACCAGACGCAGGCCGTGGATGCCAGAGGCCAGGAACCGGGCAAGTGCCGCGGGCTCGGCCGAGGGCGCCAGCTCGCCGCGGGCCCTCGCCGTTTCCAATGCCTCGCAGAACTGGCGCTCCATCCGCTCCAGGCTGCGCCGCACGCGCGCCAGCGCCTCACGGTCGTGACGGGCGAGCTCGGCAGTGCAATTGCCGATGAAGCAGCCACGCCGGCCCGGGCCGGTGGCGATCATGTCGATGAACTCGCTCAGTAGCGCGGCGATCCGCTCGCGGATCGGTAGCTGTCGCTGAAGCGCCGTCTGGATCCGCTCAGCCGAGATCTCTTCGTAGCGGTCGAGCGCACGCAGCAGAAGCGCGTGCTTGTCGCCGAAGGCGGCGTAGAGGCTCGACCGGCTGAGTCCTGTGGCCTGGCACAGATCGTCGAGCGACGTGGACTCGTAGCCATTCGTCCAAAAGGTCTGCATGGCGCGCTCCAGCGCCGTGTCGGGATCGAATTCGCGCGGTCTGGCCATCGCGGGTCTCTCGCGTGCCCCGGAAGTGAAGCTACCGATCGGTGAGGCGGGAATATCCGGCGAAAGACCGGTGTTCCGGACGGCGGTCGGCATCGTCGTCAGTCATGAATCAGGACGAGCTCGCCGCTCTCCAGCCCGGCAATCAGCGCGACGCGGCCCTGCAGCCGGACGGAGCCGATGTTCGTTGCGATGCGGGCTGGCAGCGGCACTCGCGCGATGTCGAAGGGCTGTGGCACGAACCCGATGAGCCGCAGGGAACGGCGGTCGAGACTCGGCACGGCGAGGTCCGGCCGGCCGTCGCCGTTGAAATCCGCCGTGAGGCTCAGGCCGAGGGCGCGCGAGCCGATAGCGTGGTTGGACACATCGGCGACCTCGGCAAGCTTGTCGAGCTTGCCGCTTCGCCATGACCACAGCTCCAGCCGGCCGACGATGTGGGGCTGGCGGACCAGCGCGATGTCGACGGTGCCGTCGCCGTTGTAGTCGGCAACGCCGGCGGGATTGAGCCAGGCATTGGGGCGGCCTATCGGCGGCGTTTCAGCGATGATGGCGGCCGTCTCCGTGTCGACGATCGCCAGAGCGGAACCGCGTTCGAGATAGGATTTGACCACTAGGATCCGTTCGGTGCCCCCGAGTATCGCGAAACGGGGCACGATGTCCTCGAAAACGGCGTCCTGAGCGAGGCGCAGGACGGAAGTCCGGCCATGTCGGCGTTCGATGACCAGGCTGCCCGCCTCAATGGCATCGCCTAGAACGCCGTGCGAATAGCGGGCCGTGGGGTCGGCCAGCCAGGCCCGCGTGGTTCTGTCGGCGCTGATCGCAACGCGGGCGTCGGGAAGGGCGCCTGGGGGTGGGGCAGGATGCTCGAATCCTGCGACAGCCTCGAATCTCCGGCTATCCGGCGGGAGTCGATACCAACTCTCGCCGATGGCGATGCGAATGTCCGTGCCGGAGGTGTCGATAGCGGTCACGAGGCCGGGTGCCGCCAGGATTTCCGCCTGCCATTGCGCCGCGGCGGGCGCACAGAACGCCAGCAGGACGAATGTCGCCAGGATATGCTGCAGAAGGCTCATTTGAGATCGATCTTGGATCGGAGCGGGTGAAATTATAGACTGAATGATCCATAATAAACAGGGCGGAGA
>VGEI01000379.1 GCA_016869415.1 Alphaproteobacteria bacterium | reverse complement strand
TCTGGGTGTAGCTCTTGCGCCGGTTGGGCATGCGCTCGCGCTCTGCCTTGGCGGCGATTTCGATGCGCTCGACGATGCGCTCGACCACCTTCTCCACCTTGATCGCGGCGGGGGCGGCGGCGATCTGCTCGGCCAGCTCGGCCACATCCTCGTCGTCGCCGACCACCGAGGCCAGCGGCTGCGAGAGCTTGGAGCCGTCGCGGTAGAGCGCGTTGGCCTTGAGCATCAGCTTCCACGACAGCAGATAGGCTGCCTTGCAGTCGTCCACCGTCGCGGCGTTGGGCATGTTGATGGTCTTGGAGATGGCGCCGGAGATGAAGGGCTGGGCCGCCGCCATCATGCGGATGTGGCTGTCCACAGAGAGGAAGCGCTTGCCGTTGCGCCCGCAGGGATTGGCGCAGTCGAAGACCGGCAGGTGAGCGGCCTTGAGGTGCGGGGCACCTTCCAGGGTCATCGAGCCGCAGCACCAGGTGTTGGCCGCCTCGATCTCGTTCTTGGCGAAGCCGAGATGCTTCAAGAGGTCGAAGGAGGGATCGTCGAGCTGCGCCTTCCCGATCTTCAAGGTCTCCAGGCAGAACTCCTCGCTCAGCGTCCACTTGTTGAAGGCGAATTTGATGTCGAAGGCCGACCCAAGCGCCTTCTCCACCGCTTCGATCTCCTTGTCTCCGAAACCTGCAACTCGGAGCGCATTGTGGGATAGCGCGTTGGAACCCTCGAGCGTGCCGTGCCCGACGGCGTAGGAGACGATGTCGTTGATCTGCGCCTGGCTGTAGCCCAGCGTCTTCAGCGCCTCGGGCACCACGCGGTTGATGATCTTGAAGTAGCCGCCGCCGGCCAGCTTCTTGAACTTGACCAGGGCGAAATCGGGCTCGATGCCGGTGGTGTCGCAATCCATCACCAGGCCGATCGTGCCGGTGGGCGCGATGACCGTGGCCTGGGCGTTGCGGTAGCCGTTCTTCTCGCCCAGCTCGAGCGCTGCGTCCCAGGCGCGGCGTGCCGCGGCGACCATCTCGGGATCGGGGCAGTCTTCGGCCTTGAGCGGCACCGGGTTGATGCTCAGCCCTTCATAGCTTCCAAGATCACCCCCACCCCAACCCTCCCCCGTCGAGGGGGAGGGGGTAAGACGCTGTCCCTCTTTTCCCTCCCCCCTTGAGGGGGAGGGTAGGGTGGGGGGTGTCGCGCCGCCGACGCCATAGGCGGCGCGGCGGTGGTTGCGCATGACGCGCAGCATATGGCCTGCGTTGGGGCCGTAGCCGGGGAAGGGGCCGAGCTCCTCGGCCATCTCGGCCGAGGTCGCGTAGGAGACACCGGTCATGATGGCGGAGAGGGCGGCGCCGATGGCCCTTCCCTCGTCGGAATCGTAGGACAGGCCCATGGCCATCAAGAGGCCGCCGATATTGGCGAAGCCGAGGCCCAGCGTGCGGAACTCGTAGGAGAGCTCGGCGATGCGCTTCGAGGGGAACTGGGCCATCAGCACGCTGATCTCCAGCGTCACGGTCCACAGCCGGCAGGCATGCTCGAAGCCCTTGATGTCGAACTTGGCCGTGTCCGCGTTGCGGAAGGCCAGCAGGTTGATCGAGGCGAGATTGCAGGCCGTGTCGTCGAGGAACATGTACTCGGAGCACGGGTTGGAGGCGTTGATCCGGCCGCTCTCCGGGCAGGTGTGCCACTCGTTGATCGTCGTGTCGTATTGCAGGCCGGGATCGGCGGAGGCCCAGGCGGCGTGGCCGATCTGCTCCCACAGCTCCCGGGCCTTGACCTGCTTGTGCAGCTTGCCGTCGGTGCGGCGGGTGAGCTGCCACTCGTCGTCGGTCTCGACGGCGCGCAGGAACTCGTTGGTGACGCGCACCGAGTTGTTGGAGTTCTGGCCGGAGACCGTGAGATAGGCCTCGCTGTCCCAGTCGGTGTTGTAGACCGGGAACTCGATATGCTCGTAACCCTGCCGGGCGAACTCGACGACGCGCTGGATGTAGTTCTCCGGGATCATCGCCTTGCGGGCGGCGGCGATGGCCTGCTTGAGCGCCCGGTTCTGCCTGGCATCGAAGCCGGCATCGCCGGCCTTGCGGTCGACCGCCGCCATGATGGCGTTGAGGTGCTTGTTGGCCAGCTTCGAGCCGGAGACCAGGGCGGCGACCTTCTGCTCCTCGATCACCTTCCAGTTGATGTAGTTCTCGATGTCGGGATGGTCGATGTCGACGGTGACCATCTTGGCGGCGCGGCGCGTGGTTCCGCCCGATTTGATGGCACCGGCAGCGCGGTCGCCGATCTTGAGAAAACTCATAAGACCGGAAGACTTGCCGCCGCCCGAGAGTTTTTCATTCTCTCCACGCAGCCTGGAGAAGTTGGAGCCGGTACCCGAGCCGTATTTGAACAGGCGCGCCTCGCGCACCCAGAGATCCATGATGCCGCCTTCGTTGACCAGATCGTCGGCCACCGACTGGATGAAGCAGGCATGCGGCTGCGGGTGCTCGTAGGCGGACGCGGAAGCCACCAGTTTGCCGGTCTGGAAATCGACGTAGTAGTGCCCTTGCGCCGGGCCGTCGATACCGTAGGCCCAGTGCAGGCCGGTGTTGAACCATTGCGGGGAATTGGGTGCGGCCTGCTGGGCGGCCAGCATGAAGCGCATCTCGTCGAAATAGGCGCGGGCATCCTGCTCGGTGTCGAAATAGCCGCCCTTCCAGCCCCAGTAGCACCAGGTGCCGGCGAGGCGGTCGAAGACCTCCTTGGCCGACTGCTCGCCGCGGGATTTGGCCCCTTCCTCGGCCTCCTTGCGCCACAGCCAGGCCGGCACGTCGCCCTCCTCGACCGGCTTCAGGGCCGTGGGCACGCCGCGCTTGCGGAAATACTTCTGCGCCAGCACGTCGCAGGCGACCTGCGACCACTGCGCCGGAACCTCGATGTCCTTGGCCTGGAAGACGACGGAGCCGTCGGGATTCTTGATCTCGGAGTTCGTTCTGGTGAAGGCGATGGAAGCGTAGGCGTCTTCACCGGCCCGCGTGAAACGGCGTTCAATGCGCATGTGCTACTCCCGACCCGTCGATTTGCTGCTTCCCTTGAGAGCCCCTGCCGCCGGTCCGGGGTGAATCCGCCGGCGGCATCCACTTCGTGTGGATCCATCGCACGGCACTGGATTCATCGGACTCGGGGGTGAGAGAACCTCCCCCGTCCGGACCTGCCCCGAGTTAGTCGCCACTAAATCTCGTGGGTTGGGCCCGGCTCGTTACCAGATGTTGGCCCCGAGTGAATCCCCCGGGCAAGGGTTTTTGTGTCAAAACCGTGTCGAGACACTAAATATAGGAGTATCAACTAGTTATTGGGGTGTTTCCGGGTGCCTCCCCCTAAAGCTTTGAAATGATTGGCAAGGGAAAAGATTTTTCTATTTGGATCAGGAGCTTGGGTCGATTCTTCGGGCTCATGTTGCGCCGCAGCAATCAGCCGCGTCGCGACTTGAGAGAGACGTTAATCGCCCTTTCTTTTCAGCGGCCTGGGGTCAGGCGCGTTCGGCGAGTGGCAAATTAACCAGCAGGTTTTGCGGCTTCAGCCGCAGCCGCTGGTTTTTGTCGTGGGCAAGGCCGAGATAGACGGGCTTTCCCTGGAGGTCTCGCCGGACAAGAGAGGGGTCCTGGAACTCCAGCCGGAACAGCGAAATCACCCGTTTGAGCCGATCCTCGTCGACCTCCTGGCCGTTATAGAGGTCGTTCATGATGGCGCTGGCCTCGGCGTCGAGCCCGACATGCCAGCTCCAGCGCTCGTCGCGGATCTGGCTGACCGGCTGGATGTTCACCGCGATCCCCAGGAAATGCGCCACCCACATCTCCAGGACTCGGGCGAGCGCGTCGAGCCCGTGCCGGCCGAAGGTGAGGTCGAGCACGGT
>VGEI01000378.1 GCA_016869415.1 Alphaproteobacteria bacterium | reverse complement strand
AGCGCACGTAGAGATGGACCTCGTTGGTCTGGGCGCTGTTGCTGGTCGAGGCGGAGAGGCTGACGCGGTTGGCCGGCAGGCCCATGTCGGTGAGCGAGCGCATCACCGTCTCGGCCTGGCGTTTGGCGTTGGAGGAGGCGAGAGCCACCTGCGCCTGGTTGCCGCGGCCCGGGCTCACCGCCACGAGATCGAAGACCGCCTCGGGCCGGCGCTCGATGGCGCGGCTCACCGCGGTGTAGAGCGCCTGCTCGTAGGCCGGGTTCGGCCGGTCGAAGCGGATGACGACCAGCGGCCGGTTGCCGGCCGCACTGGCCGCCGGGTTCTGGCCCGGCGCGGCGTTGGGCGAGCCCAGGCGCGGGGCCGAGCCGTCGACCGGGGCCGAGGCGGCGAAGGCGCGGTTGCCGAGGCCGGTGCCGTAGAGCTCGCCGTTCTTGATGGCGGTGGAGAGCGCCGTCATGTTCGAGCGCTCGCGGCTGACATAGGAGGACTGGCGGCCGATGTCCTCGGAGAGCTCGTTGAGCAGGCGGTCGATGGAGACGACGGTGCGGTTGACCTCGTCCTCGAGCGTGGCGAGGGCCTTGTGGTCCTCTTCCACGGCGCCCGAGAGCGAGTAGGCGGCTCTCGTCGATTCGAGCAGGAAGGCGGCGGTGGCGGCGTCGGCGGCGACCTGGTTGGAGAGGGTCGACATGCGGCCGATATCGGCGCCGAAGCGGTCGAGCTCGCCGCTCGCCTGGTTCCATTGCGCCTGCATGATCGGGTTGCCCGGCGTGGTGCCGACCTGGAGGCGGGCGTTGATGCCGGCGATCAGGCCCTGATAGCGCTGCGCCGTCTGCACCGTCTCGCCGCGGATCTGGTTCATGGCGCCGGTGCGCGTCGCCACCGAGGTGCCGAGCTTCGAGACGTCCTCGCGCATGGCCATGGCGCGGCGGCCGACATCGGTCATCAGGCCGGGCTGCAGAGTGCTGCCGGCGAGAGCCGCCTGGGCCACGCCGCCGGTGGCGGGCGTGAAGGTCGGCTGCGGGTTGCGCTCGGCGGCGGAGGGCGGAACGCTCTGTGTCTGCGGCGCGCGGCTGCCGCGCGGATCGTTGCCGGTCAGCGAGGGCCAGAGCGCTTCCGAGGCGTAGGAGCAGCCGGCCAGGATGGCAACGGCGGCCGAAACCAGCACGGCGCGCGCCGCGCGGTCGAGGCGCAGCCCCTGACCAACGTCGTTATGCCTCCGGCGATGGCCGGAAGATTCCGACGAAACAACAACATGCATAGTCAACCCCACCCGCCGTCTGTTCGCTGCGGATGGTACCGAGTCCCCGGGGGCCGAACAAGGCGGGAAATGGCGAAATGTCCACAGCGTGGCCGAGGCGCCACGCCGGTGCTGCGGCGGGCTTCCTCTGCCCGTAGGAGGGGCTGGTCCGGCAGGGAATTTCGGCTGGAACCTTGAAGGGGCGGCGATGCTTGCATGCCCATACCTCATCAAGTAGTGTCCGCCACCTTCGGCGGCCCCCTGACTTCGGCAGGAGCCCCGTTGCCCCGCGCGCCCGTAGCTCAATGGATAGAGCATCAGACTACGGATCTGAGGGTTGGGAGTTCGAATCTCTCCGGGCGCGCCATTTTTTCTCCCGGCTGTCGCCGGGTTCCAGGCATCTGCGGGTCGGCTGCCCAAGGACTCACCGCTAGCCCGGGAGCGGCGGCGCGTGGCCCACAGGCCCCGTGCGCGACCGGCGGTAATGCTGTACCATAGTAAGCGCCATTTACCTCGGAGGACCCATGCGCCACGCCATCCTGATTGCCGCCGCTCTCGTGCTCGCCGCCTGCTCGGGCGGTCGCAGCGAACCAGGAGGATCGACTTTCGATCCGCTTTGCATGCCTGACGGCACGGTGGTGTTCTACGAGTATCCGAACAAGGCCGGGCAGTACGACGAGGTCACAGCCAACAAGGCCAACTGCCCCTGGAACAAGGGCCGTAGCTAAGCGGCCTGTCCGCGGCGGCCGGTACCGCCGGCCGCCGCCTCTCTCTTGCGCCTGCCCTCTCGGGGGAGACCGTTGATGCGCCTGCTGATCGCGCTGCTGCTGCCCTTTCTGCTCTTCTTCACCGTCGGCCGGCCGATCGCCGGGATCATCTGCCTGATCCTGCAGATTACACTGATCGGCTGGATCCCGGCGGCGATCTGGGCCGTCTATGCGCTCAGCCAATACAACACCGACAAGAAGATCGCCGCTGCCACCGGCGGCCACCCCTGAGGAATCGCCATGCTCAAGAAGATCCTGATCGGCGTCGCCGTCCTGATCGTGCTGATCGGCGTCGGCGTCTATTTCCTGTTCTCGAACCTCGGCGCCATCATCGAGGCGGCGATCGAGAAGTACGGCACCGCCGCCACCCAGGCGACGGTCGCCGTCGACAAGGTCACGCTCTCGCTGGGCGAGGGCAAGGGCTCGATCACCGGCCTCAATGTCGGCAACCCGCCGGGCTTCACCACACCCAGATCTTTCGAGATGGGCACGCTCAACCTCGCCATCGACACCGGCAGCATCACCGCCAACCCGGTCGTCATCCGCGACGTCACCATCCTCGCGCCCAAGATCACCTATGAGCGCGGCGCCTCGGGCGGCAATCTCGAGGCGATCCGCGACAACGTGCGCAAATACGCCGGGGCGCAGGAAAGTGCCGGCCGTGCGGGCGGCAGCGGCGGCGGTTCCTCGGGCGGCACTTCCGAGCAGCCCGAGAAGAAGGTGATCATCGAGAATCTCTACGTGCGCGACGCGCAGGTGACCATCGTCGCCACCAACCTTCCGGCGCTGGGCACCCGCCAGCTCAGCGTCACGCTGCCGACCGTGCATCTGCGCGACATCGGCAAGGACAAGGGCGGCGCCACGCCTGCCGAGGTCGCCAGCCGCGTGCTGGGTGCCCTGGCAGACGAGGCGGCCAAGGCCTCAGTGGCGGCACTGCAGCGTTCGCTCGGCGATCTCGGCGGGGCCGCGCGTCAGCAGCTTGAGCAGGCCGTGCCGGGCGGGGCGGGCGGCGTGCAGGAGCGGCTGCGCGGCGTTCTCGGCCGTTAGCGGAACGTGGGAGGCGCTCTTGGCCTTTGCCATCCAATAAGAAGCGCCTCACGCGAAAGCTGCGCTTTCACTGGGCGCTACCGCGCAACCTAAGAAGATTGCGCTACGCTAGCGCGCGGCGACGCTGAGCGGCCGGCGCAGCGTGCGCTCGGGCGGGAAATGGACGGTGGCAGTCGTGCCCTTGCCGACCGTGCTGGCTAGCTGGATCGTCGCCCCGTGGGGCTCGAGCAGGCCCTTGCAGATCGACAGGCCGAGGCCGGTGCCTTCCACCTTGCCGTAGTTCTGACGGTCGACTTGGCGGAACGGCTCGAAGACGCGGGCGATCTGGTCGGCGGGAATGCCGATACCGGTATCGCTCACCGTCAGCAGCAGGCCGCCGTCGCCATGCAGGGTCACGCGCAGCACGACCTCACCGCCCGGCGGTGTGAACTTCACCGCGTTGGACAGGAGGTTGAGCAGCACCTGCTTGACTGAGCGGCGGTCGGCGCGCAACGGCGGCAGGTAGGCGGGGATCTCGTGTTTGATCGCGATCCCGCCGCCTTGCGCCCGGCTGGCAAGCATGCGGGCGCAGGTATCGCCCAGCTCCTCGAGGTCGATCGGCTCGTCGGTGAATTGCTGGCGGCCGGCCTCGATCTTCGACATGTCGAGAATGTCGTTGATCAGCTCGAGCAGATGTACGCCGCTGCGTCTTATGTCCTGGGCATAGTCGACGGCGCGGTCGAGGGAGCCGAGCCCGTCTTTCTGGCGCTCGATGAGTTCGGCGAAGCCGATGATGGCGTTGAGCGGCGTGCGCAGCTCGTGGCTCATGCTGGCGAGGAACTTGG
>VGEI01000377.1 GCA_016869415.1 Alphaproteobacteria bacterium | reverse complement strand
CGAAAAGCTCGGCCTCACCGGCACGCATGTCGGCTGCGACACCAGCCAGTGCGGGGCCTGCGTCGTGCACGTCAACGGCAAGTCGGTCAAGAGCTGCACCATCATCGCCGTGCAGTGCCAGGGCGCCGACGTGCTGACCATCGAAGGTGTCGCCAAGCCCGACGGCACGCTGCATCCGATGCAGAACGCCTTCCGCGAAAATCACGGCCTGCAGTGCGGTTTCTGCACTCCCGGAATGGTGATGTCGGCGCTGGATCTGGTGAAAAACAACGCCAGCCCGAGCGAGCGCGAGATCCGCGAGTGGCTCGAGGGCAATCTCTGCCGCTGCACCGGCTATCACAACATCGTCAAATCGATCGAGGCCGGCGCGGCGGCGATGCGTAAGTAAAAAAGCTCTGGGAGGCAATCATGGCTGATGGGATCGGTGCGTCCGTCAAGCGCAAGGAGGATTTCCGCTTCCTCACCGGCCGCGGGACCTATGTCGACGACATCAACCGCCCGGGCCAGCTCTATGCCCACATCCTGCGCTCCCCCCACCCGCACGCCAGCCTGAAAAGGATCGACACGGCCAAGGCCAAGGCGGCCTCGGGCGTGGTCGCCGTCTTTACCGGGGCCGATCTCGCCAACGACAAGATCGGCGGCCTGCCCTGCGGCTGGGGCGTCAAGTTCAAGGACGACTCCCCGATGAAGGAGCCGGCGCATCCGGTGCTGGCCATCGACAAGGTACGTCACGTCGGCGATCCCATCGCTGTCGTGATCGCGAACAGCCGGGCAGAGGCCAAGGATGCCGCCGAGCTGATCGCCGTCGACTACCAGCAACTGCCCGCCGTGCCGACCATCGCGGACGCGCTCAAGAAAGGCAGCGCCGCGATCCATGCGGAAGCGCCGGACAACGTCTGCTACGACTGGCATATTGGTGACAAAAGCGCTGTGGACAGCGCTTTTGGGCGCGCTCACAAGGTCGCCAAGCTCGACCTGGTCAACAACCGCCTCGTCCCCAACGCCATGGAGCCGCGTGCCGCCATCGGCGATTTCGACATGGCGAGCGGCGACTACACGCTCTACACCACCAGCCAGAACCCGCATGTCATCCGCCTGCTGATGGGCGCCTTCGTCCTGCATATTCCCGAAAGCAAGCTGCGCGTCGTCGCCCCCGATGTCGGCGGCGGCTTCGGCTCGAAAATCTTCCACTATGCCGAGGAGGCCATCGTCACCTGGGCGGCCGGCAAAGTGAAGCGCCCGATCAAGTGGACGGCCGACCGCACCGAATCCTTCGTCTCCGACGCCCATGGCCGCGACCATGTGACCCATGCCGAGCTGGCGTTGGATGCCAATGGAAAATTCCTGGCACTCCGCGTCGCCACGCAGGCCAATCTCGGCGCCTATCTCTCCAGCTTCGCACCGGCGGTGCCGACCTATCTCTACGCCACACTGCTCGCCGGCTGCTATGCCACCCCGGCGGTCTACGCCGAGGTCAAGGCGGTGTTCACCAACACCGTGCCGGTGGACGCCTATCGCGGTGCGGGCCGGCCCGAGGCCTCCTTCCTGCTCGAGCGTCTGGTCGACGTCGCCGCCAAGGTGAGCGGGCTAGACCGGGTGGAGATCCGCCGGCGCAACTTCATCCCGAACGACGCGTTTCCCTACCAGACGCCGGTCGCCGTGCAGTACGACAGCGGCAACTACCACGCGACACTGGACCAGGCCCTCAAGGGCTCCGACTGGGCCGGCTTCAAGGCACGCCAGGCCGAGGCGAAGAAGCGCGGCAAGCTGCGCGGCATCGGCATCAGCACCTATATCGAAGCCTGCGGCGTCGCCCCTTCCAACGTCGCCGGCGCCCTGGGTGCCAGGGCCGGCCTCTACGAAGTGGCCAACGTGCGCGTCAACCCGACCGGCTCGGTGACCATCTTCACCGGCACGCACAGCCACGGCCAGGGCCACGAGACCACGTTCGCCCAGCTGGTCGCCGACCGGCTGGGTATTGGCATCGACCAGGTGGAGATCAGCCACGGCGACACCGGCAAGGTGCCGTTCGGCATGGGCACCTACGGCTCGCGTTCGCTGGCTGTCGGCGGCTCGGCGCTGGTCAAGGCGATGGACAAGATCGTGGCCAAGGGCAAGAAGATCGCCGCCCATCTGATGGAGGCAGCCGAGGCCGATATCGAGTTCAAGGACGGCAAGTTCTCGGTCGCCGGCACCGACAAGTCGAAGAGCTTCGGCGACATCGCCCTCACCGCCTACGTGCCTCACAACTACCCGCTCGACGTGCTGGAGCCCGGCCTGGACGAGACGGCCTTCTACGACCCGAAGAACTTCACCTTCCCCGCCGGCTGCCACATCGCCGAGGTCGAGATCGACCCCGACACCGGCAACACCACGCTGGTCAACTTCACCGCGGTCGACGACGTCGGCCGGGTGATCAACCCGATGATCGTCGAGGGCCAGGTGCAGGGCGGTGTGGCCCAGGGTGTCGGCCAGGCGCTGCTCGAATCTTGCGTCTACGACAAGAACGGCCAGCTGATCTCCGGCTCGATGACCGACTACACCATGCCGAGAGCCGACAACCTGCCAAACGTCGGCGTGTCGACGCATGTCACGCTCTGTGCCCACAATCCGCTGGGTGTGAAGGGCTGCGGCGAGGTCGGCTCGATCGGCTCACCGCCGGCCATCATCAACGCCATCGTCGACGCGCTGTCGGAGTACGGCGTCGGCCATGTCGAGATGCCCGCCACCCCCTTGCGCGTCTGGCAGACCATCCAGGCGGCGAAGGGCAAGAAGGCGGCGTAGAGAATGGTGTTGGCACAACACCGCAAGTCCTTCTCCGCCCTTCAGGGGGGAGAAGGATTTAGGATGAGGTGGGTCCTAGCCGACGTAGCCCACCTCACCCGCTCACTTCGTTCGCACCCTCTCCCCCCGCAAGCGGGCGGAGAGGGTCAATAAGGGGACCGACCATGTACGATTTCAACTACGTCAGGGCGTCGTCGCTGGCCGAGGCCGCCAAGCAGGCCAAGGGCGAGGAAGACGCCAAGCTCGTCGCCGGCGGCATGACCTTGATCCCGACGCTGAAGCTGCGCCTGGCCAAGCCCTCGTCGTTGATCGACCTCGGCGGGCTCAAGGATCTGGTCGGCATCAAGGTCGAGGGCGGCAAGGTGACCATCGGCGCCATGACCACGCATGGCGCGGTCGCGAGCTCCGCCGACGTCAAGCGCGCCATCCCGGCGCTTGCCCACCTCGCCGGCCATATCGGCGATCCGGCGGTGCGCAACCGCGGCACCATCGGCGGCTCGGTGGCCAACAACGACCCGGCGGCGGATTATCCCGCCGGCGTGCTGGCGCTGGGCGCCACCATCACCACCAACGAGCGCTCGATCGCCGCCGACGATTTCTTCAAGGGCATGTTCGAGACGGCGCTGAAGCCCGGCGAGGTGATCACCTCGATCAGCTTCCCCGTGCCCGAGAAGGCCGCCTACATGAAGTTCCCCAACCCGGCCTCACGCTACGCCATGGTCGGCGTGTTCGTCGCCAAGACAGCGGGCGGTGTACGCGTGGCGGTGACCGGCGCGGCCCCTTGCGTCTTCCGCCAGAAGGACATGGAAGCGGCGCTGGCCAAGAAATGGGCGCCGGAAGCGGTCGACGGCATCAAGCAGAAGCAGGACGGGCTCAACAGCGACATCCACGGCTCGGCCGAATACCGGGCGCACCTCGTCGGCGTGATGGCCAAGAGAGCGGTACAAGCGGCGGGGTAAGCCGCGTGGAGTAACTGCCTGAGCGATCGGGTGGGCCGCGGGCCTACCGATTCTGCCGATGACTGCGTTTTTGCACGCCGTCAGAATATGGCTTCTCGACTCTAAAGATCGACCCATCTGCCCCGCTACGGGGGT
>VGEI01000376.1 GCA_016869415.1 Alphaproteobacteria bacterium | reverse complement strand
AAAGACGTCAAGATCACCTTCACCGGCGGACGCCGCTTCCCCGAGCCGCGCGACTTCACGGCCTTCAACAAGAAGCGCTACAAGTGGGTGAAGAAGAAGTTCGAGCGCACCGATGTCTGCAAGGTCGCCGGCAGCGACGAGACCATCGTCTACCAGATCGGCACGCTCTACGGCGAATGGCCAGATGGCACACCCTTTGAGGGCAACCGCTACGTCGACCGCTATGTGGTGCGTGACGGCATGATCCACCAGATGGATGTGTGGAACGACAGCGCCGAGATCCTGCTGCTGCGCGCCGGCATCCCGCAGCCCTAATCCGTCACGGAGGATGAGCACGCTACCGACGCACGGCCGGTACGAGTACCGGCCGATCAAGGGCCGCGAGAGCTACGAATGGCCGGGCGGGCGGCGGCTCGCCGTCTATCTCGGCCTCAACCTCGAGCACTTCGCCTTCGGCGAAGGGCTGGGCGCGGAGCTAGCTCCCGGCGGGCCGCAGCCCGACATTCTGAATTTCGCCTGGCGCGATTACGGTAACCGGGTCGGTGCGTGGCGCATGCTCGACCTGTTCGACACCTTGAAGATGCCAGCCTCCGTTCTGGTCAATGCGTCGCTCTACGATTACTGCCCCGAGCTGGTGCACGCCTATGCCAAACGCGGCGACGAGATCGTCGGCCATGGCCGCACCAATTCGGAACGTCAGGGCACGATGAGCGACGCCGAGGAAAGCCGGCTGATCGCCGAGACGACCGAAGCCATCGCTAAAGCGCACGGCAAGAAGCCGGCCGGCTGGCTGGGCCCGTGGATCTCCGAAAGCAGGGTGACGCCGGACCTGCTGCAGGAGCAGGGCTACACCTATCTTCTGGACTGGTGCATGGACGACCAGCCGATCTGGTTGAAGACGCGGCATGGCCGCATCCTCGCCATGCCGTACCCGCAGGAGGTCAACGACATCCCGGCCATCGTGGCGCGCAAGATGAATGCCGACGCCTTCGCCGACATGATCGTCGACAGTTTCGACGAGATGCTCGAGCAGTCGAACGACGGCCCGCTGGTCATGGGCATCGCCCTCCACCCCTATCTGGTCGGCCAGCCGTACCGCTTGCGGCATCTGCGCCTCGCCTTGCAGCATATCCAGACCAAGGGCAAAGACGTCTGGCTGGCCAGGGCCGGCGATATCGCCGCCCATTGCCTCAAGCTTCCGGAAGGTACGGTTCCTTGACCATCAAGACGGGTGCCGCGCTTCTCTTCGACATCGACGGCACGCTGGCCGACACCGACGAGTTTCACCGCGAGGCCTACAACGAGGCGATGAAGCCGTGGGGCGAGGTCTTCGATCTCGATCGCTATGCGCGTGAGATCCAGGGTTTCACCAACGCCGACATCACGGCGCGGCTGCTGCCCAATGAGCCTATCGAGCGGCGCCTCGAGCTGAGCGAGCTGAAGGAAGCAACCTTCCGCCGTCTGGTGCAAGGGCAAGTGCGGCCCAAGCCCGGACTGATGGCGCTGCTCGACCGCGCGGATGCGGCCGGCGTGCCCATGGCGGCGGTGACCAACGCGCCGCGCCCGAATGCGGAGCTGATGCTCGGCGCCCTGGGCATCACCCATCGTTTCCGGCGGATCGTCATCGGCGACGAGCTGCCGCACGGCAAGCCGCACCCGCTGCCCTATCTGGAAGGCCTGCGGGCTACCAACGGCCGGGCCGAGCATGCGTTGGCCTTCGAGGATTCCCGCTCCGGCATCCGCGCTGCGGTGGATGCCCAGGTCGCGACGATCGGCCTCGCGGCGTCCGGCGATCACGCACAACTTGTCGAAAGCGGTGCGGTCGCAGCGGTGGACGACTTCAACGACGCGACGGTGGCGGAGTGGCTGCGGCAGCGTCTGGGTCTATGACCGCTTCTTGTCGCTGACCTCGACGACCGCGGCCATGCCGCTGTCACCGGCGGCGCAGCCGTGAAACAGGCCGTAGCCGCCACCGCGCATCGCCAGTTCCTCGATCAGCTCGACGATGGCACGCAGGCCCGTCGGTCCCTGCGGGTGACCCCAGACCAGCGAGCAGCCGTAATTGTTCATGGCCATAACGTCGTAGCCGGTCTCGTGGGCGAAGACGAGGTCGTTGACCGCGAACGGGTTGTGCGACTTCACCGCGGCCACGTCCTTGATCGAGATCCCAGCGTCGGCGAGGGCGCGCTTGGAGGTGGGTACGGGCGCCATCGGCATGTGCGCCTTCTCGACACGCGCCTGGCCGAAGCCGGCGATGCGGATCTCGATGTCGGGATTGCGTGAGATTTCGCGCGCCTTCTCACGGGTAGCGACGACCACGGCGGTGCTGCCGTCGGCCGGGTGCGTCTGGCCGCCGTAGGTCACAGTACCTCCTTCGAGCACCGGCTTGAGTCGCGCGAGGCCCTCTTCCGTGGTGTTGTGGATGCCCTCGTCGCCGTCGAGCGTCACGCGCGTCTTGCCGTACTTCGCATCCGGCACGGCGAAGGGCAGGGTCATGTAGCGCTTGTGGAAAGCGTGATCGCCGGCGCAGGCCTCGGCGTATTGCTGGTAGCGGCGCAGCACGACATCGTGCTGGCGCGATGTCGGGATCTGGTATTTGCGCGCCACGTTCTCCGCCGTGTTGACCATGGCGCACTTCGCCCAGGGATCGTCCTGGAAATTGTCCTGCACCCAGTCCTCGGCTCGGCCCTTGGCGCCGGGGCCTTCGGGATTGGGGTAGTAAACGTGCGGGCCGTTGGAGGTGCGGTCGGCGGCAATGACCAGCGCGCAGGACGCTGCGCTGTTGCCGATCTCCTGATCTGCCATCTTCAGGATGCGGGCCGACGTGGCGCAGGCCTGGTGGATCGTCGGCCCGGCGATATCGGGATTGCCGGCCAGCGCGATCAGCCAGTTGAAGCCCTGGAGGGAGCGAAACTGCGGCACCGTCGTGCCGAGCACGCCATAGTCGAAGATCGATGCCGGCAGGCCGCGCCTTGCCAGCTCGGCCTTCGTCACATGGGCGGCGAACTCGATGCTGTGCAGGTGGGCGAGGGCACCCTGCCAGCGGGCATAGGGCGTGCTCCAGTAGACCCCGTAGGGGATGTAGCGATCCATGCCCGGCTATTTACCAGACCAGTGGACGAAACGCTTCTCGATCAGCAGGAAGAGTAGGTTGAGTCCATAACCCAGAGCGCCGGCGGCGAAGATGGCCGCGTACATGTCCGGCATGTCGAAGAGTTGCTGTGCCTCGAAGACCCGGTGGCCCAGGCCGTCGACCGAGCCGATGAACATCTCGGCCACGACCACGATGACCAGGGCGAGAGAGACGCCATTGCGCAGGCCGACGAAGGTCTGCGGCAGCGATTCCAGCAGCATGACATCGGTCAGCACGCGCAGGCGCGAAGCACCCATGACCTTGGCGGCCAGCAGCCGCGTCTTGCGCGCGTTCATCACGCCGTAGGCGACGTTGAAGAGGATGACCAGGGCCGCGCCGAACGAGGCAACCAGGATCTTGGTGCGGTCGCCCACGCCGAAGATCACCAGGAAGAGCGGGAACATGGCTGAGGCCGGGGTCGAGCGGAAGAAATCGATGACGAATTCGACCGAACGGTAGAGTTTCTCGTTGGCGCCGAGGAAGACGCCGAGCGGGATGGCGATGACCGCGGCGATCGCCGTGGCGTAGAAGGTGCGCTCGACCGTCTTGAGGAAGTCGAAGGCCAGCTTGCCGCCGCTCATGCCTTTGACCAGGGCGGCGAAGGAGGCCTGCGGCGAGGGCAGCAGCACCGGGTCGACCAGGCGCACCCAGACCGCCAGATACCAGGCGGCAACCAGCCCGACGATGCCCAGCAGAGGCAGGAAGGATTCGCGCTTCATGGAAAAGCTCTGCAGTCCTGAATCCTTCT